>NZ_JALCYX010000009.1:0-105946 GCF_022690695.1 Anaeromyxobacter sp. SG17 | reverse complement strand
CGGCGCCGCAGGGGCCACGCTGCGCGCCAGGACCGGCGCGGCAGGCGCCAGGGTGGGCGCGCGCGGCGCGGCGGCGGGCGGCAGCGCGCCGAAGTCGAGCGAGGGCGGCGGCGTGTCCGCCTCGTCGGCGGGGATCTCCTCGAGGATCTCCGCCCCGTCCACGGTCGGGAGCTCCTCCACGATCTCCGGCAGCCCGAGGTCGTCCGCCGCGGCCGCCGCGGGGAGCGGGTGACTCTCCGTCACGCCATCCGTGTCGAGCCCGAGGCTCGCGTCAGGGTCGCCGAGCGCAGCGGGCGCGCCGGGGCCGGCGCCCTCGGGGGGCGCGGTCTCCCACGGCGCGGGCGCCTCCGCGGTCGCCCAGGCGCCGGCGGGGTCGGCTGCGTCGAACGAGCCGCCCGAGGCGAGCGCGAAGCCCTCCTCGAGCGCGCGGTCGGCGTGCCAGTCGCCGACGCCGCCGGCCGCGAGCGGCCGGTCCGCCTCGAAGCCGCCGCCGTCCGGGGAGCCGAGCGCGGCGGCCACGTCGAAGGCGGCCGAGTCGTCGTACTCGCCGCCGAGCTCGCCCGCGGCGGGCGCGAACACCGGCGGCGGGGCGGACGGATCGAGCCCGAGCGCCGGATCGACTCCATCGCCCTCCGCGGCGAGCGTGTCGGTGCCGTCGCCGAAGGCGGGAGCGCCGCTCGCGAGCTCGTCGTAGGCGCCGAACGCGGCGCCCTCCGGTGCCTGCTCGGCCGCGGGCGCCGGATCCCAGCCCGCGGGCGGGAGCTCGCCGGCGTCCAGCCGGAGCGGCATGGTGAGGGTGGGCTCGGGCTCCGAGGCGAGGCCGAGGAGCTGGGTCGGCTCCGGCATCGCGGCGGCGTCGAGCGCGGTGGGGTCGAAGCCGGCGAGCGCGTCGTCGGGCGCGGGCGCGACCTCGAAGGCCGACTCGTCGAGCGGCTCGAGCTCGAGGGCGGGCAGCTCGCTCGCGGCGTCGCCCTCGGGCGCGGCCGCGGCGAGGTCGAGCGCCTGCGTCGGCTCGGGCGCCTCCGGCGCGAGCGCCGGATCCCACGCCGCCTCGCTGCCCGCGCCGAGGAGCTCCGCCGGAGCTGCGTCCTCGCCCGCGAGCGCGGCCGGGTCGAAGGTCCCGTCCGCCTCGCCGAGCGCGGAGAGCTCGGGCTCGGCCGGATAGGCGCCCGCGTCCCACGGTCCGGCCGCGGCCGGAGCGGCGTACGCGCCCGGCTCCCATCCCGCTGCCCCGCCCGCCGCCGCAGGATCCCAGGCGGCCGCGTTCGGGTCCCAGGGCTGGCCGGCGGCATCGACCGGGAGGGCGTTCGGGTCCCAGGGCTGGCCGGCGGCATCGACTGGGAGGGCGTTCGGGTCCCAGGGCTGCCCGGCGGCATCGACGGGGAGGGCGCTCGGATCCCAGGGCTGCCCGGCGGCATCGACGGGGGCGGCGTTCGGATCCCATGCGCCCGCGCCCTGCGGCGCCGCGCCAGGATCGCCCTCCCAGCCGAGGACGGCGGGATCGAACAGGTCCGCCAGGTCCTCAGCGGTCGCGCCGTCCTCGAGGAGCGGCGCAAGGGCGCCCTCCGGCGGAGGGGCGTCGAAGGCGACCTCGGCCGGGGCGGCGGGGGCGGGCGCGGGGAAGAACGGCTCGGGCTCCGGCTCCGGGGAGAGCTCGGGTGGCGGGGGCGGGCGGTTCCGCAGCCCCGCCGGCAGGAGCGACTCGCGCAGCCGCGCCGCCGCCGCGTTCACGTCGAACCCGCCGCGCGGCGCCCCGCCGCCGGGCTCGCCTCCCACGAGGTCGCGGAGCTGGGCGTGCCGGCGCTCCTCGTCGGGCGAGAGTCCCTTCGCGAGCCGCTTGGCCTCGAGGGTCCGGTACTCCTGCATCACGCTGCGGGGATCGGGCATCGGGTCTTCCGGGGGGGAAAGCCGGCGGGGAGGGGCCGAGCGAGACGGCGGATGATACCTCGCCGGCCGGAGCCCACAAAAGGCGACGCCTCCTTGATTTCCCCAACTCCGGCGGCCATGTATGGCGCGCTCATGAGCCCCCTGCCGGTGGTCCAGAACGGCCGCGCGAAGCCGCCCGCGGCCGGCCCCGAGGCATTCCTGCCGACCACCCCCGGGGAGGTGCGCGCCCGCGGCTGGAGCGGGCTCGACGTCCTGCTCGTGACGGGCGACGCCTACGTCGACCACCCGAGCTTCGGCGCGGCGGTGATCGGGCGCGTGCTCGAGGCGCAGGGCTACAAGGTCGGGATCGTGGCGCAGCCGGACTGGCGGAGCACCGCCGACGTCCTGCGCATGGGCCGGCCGCGGCTCTTCGTCGGGATCACCTCGGGCGCGATGGACTCGATGGTGAACCACTACACGGCGCACAAGCGCCGCCGCTCCGACGACGCGTACACGCCGCACGCCGCCGCGGGCAGGCGCCCCGACCGCGCGACCGCCGTCTACGCTCGCCTGTGCCGCGAGGCGTTCGGCGCGACGACGCCCATCGTGCTCGGCGGCATCGAGGCGTCGCTCCGGCGCATCGCCCACTACGACTACTGGGACGATCGCGTGCTGCCCTCCGTGCTCGTGCCCTCCGGCGCGGACCTGCTCGTGTACGGGCAGGGCGAGAAGCCGGTGCTGGAGATCGCGCGCCGGCTCGCCTCGGGCGAGGACATCTGCGGCCTCGTGGACGTGCCGGGCACGGCGCTCGCGGTGCCGGACCTCGCGCTCGCCCTCCTGGACGGGCGGGCGCGCGCGACGCTCGAGCTCCCCGCCTACGAGGAGATCGCCCTCGACAAGAAGCGCTTCGCGGAGTTCAGCCGCCTCTACCACCTCGAGCACAACGGCGAGAACGCCCGCGTCCTCGTGCAGCGGCACGGCCACGGGGCGCGGACCCGCTTCGTGGTGGTGAACGAGCCGATGGCGGCGCCCTCGACCGAGGAGCTCGACCGCATCGCCGAGCTGCCCTACGTGCGCGAGGCCCACCCGTCCTACGGCGGGGCCCACATCCCAGCGCTCGAGCAGATCCGCTGGTCGATCCAGATCCTGCGCGGCTGCGCGGCGGGCTGCGCGTTCTGCTGCATCACCGAGCACCAGGGGCGCGACATCGCGAGCCGCTCCGAGGCGAGCGTGCTGCGCGAGCTCGCCACGCTCGCTTCGAAGGAGAGCTTCAAGGGCACCATCACCGACGTGGGCGGCGCGACCGCCAACATGTGGGGGATGCGCTGCACGGACGCCGAGGCGCACGCGGTGTGCCGGCGCGCCTCCTGCGTCTACCCCACCGTCTGCAAGTTCTTCGCGGTGGACCACGGCCCGCTCGTGGACCTCTACGAGAAGGCCCGCAAGGTGAAGGGCGTGAAGCACCTCTTCGTCGGCTCGGGCGTCCGCTACGACCTCGCCCAGGCGGACACGAAGAACGGCGCCCGCTACCTCAAGACCCTCGTGCAGCACCACGTCTCCGGCCAGCTCAAGGTGGCCCCCGAGCACGTCTGCGAGCCGGTGCTGAAGCTCATGAAGAAGCCGGGCGTGTCGTCGTTCGAGAAGCTGCGCAAGGACTTCGAGCGCTACTCGCGCGAGGCCGGCAAGGAGCAGTACCTCGTCCCGTACTTCATCTCCTCGCACCCGGGGTCCTCGCTCGAGCAGGCGGCGGAGCTCATGGACTACCTGCAGGACAACCGCTGGAAGCCGCAGCAGGTGCAGGACTTCATGCCGACCCCCATGACCCTCGCCTCGGACATGTACTTCTCGGGCTACCACCCGATGACGGGCGAGCCGGTGCACGTCACGCGCGACATGGACGAGAAGCGCATGCAGAAGGCGCTGCTCCGCTGGGGCGATCCGGCGAACCGTCCGCTCATCGAGAAGGCGCTCCGCAAGCTCGGGCGGCTCCGGCCCGGCGAGCGGCTCGGGCCGGGGATGCGGCCGGCGCGCGGGACCCCGAAGAGGCGCGGCCCCGGCGATGGAGCCCGCGGCCGCGGCCGCCGTGCCTAGCTTGTCGGGGTGATCCCGCACCTCCGTTGCGCCCGCGCCGCCGCGCTCTTCGTGCCCCTGGCGCTCGCCCTCGCCGCAGGCCGCGCCTTCGCGCTGCCCGCCCGCGGCGCGCCGCTCGTCTACCTCGCGCTGGGCGACTCGACCGCCGTCGGCGTGGGCGCCGCGAGCGGCGGAGGCTACCCGCAGCGGCTCGCGCGCCGCCTCGACTCGAGCGGTGTCCCGGTGAAGCTCACGGTCCTCGGGGTGAGCGGCGCGAACACCGCCGACCTCCGGCGAGATCAGCTCCCGAAGGTGATGGCGGCGCGTCCGGCGCTCGTCACCATCGGCACGGGCATCAACGACCTCATGCAGGGGCGCCCGCTCGCCGAGTTCGCCCGCGACCTCGAGATCGTCGCGGATCTCGTGCGGCGCACGAAGGCCACGGTGGTGCTGCAGACGCTCCCCGACCTCACCTTCTCGCCCGCCGGCTACGGCGCGCCGCCCTCGCTCGGCCGCCGCATCGAGGCCTACAACGCCGTCATCGCCCGCGTGGCCGAGCGGCACGGCTTCGTGCTCGCGGACGTCTACGGCAAGAGCCGCAGGGCGCTCCGCGACCGCCGGAGCGAGCTCTTCGGCAAGGACGGCTTTCACCCGTCGTCCGCCGGCTACGAGGTGTGGGCCGAGGCGATGTGGCCGGACGTCGAGCGCGCAGTGGTCCACCCGCGCGTCCAGGCCCGCCGGACGGCGGCGACCGAGCGGTAGGCCGCCGCGCAAGGGCCAGCGCCGCGCGCTCCGGGCCGGCGGGCTCGACACCTTCCCTTCGCCCGCGGCCGCGCGATAGCCTCGCGCCCCCATGGAAGACCACCCGACGGGCTCTCCCGACGCGCGCGCCGCGCGCCACCGCCGCCTCTGCGAGGCCGACCACCGCCACCTCTGGCACCCGTTCACGCAGATGCAGGACTGGCTCGCCGAGGAGCCGCTCGTCGTCGACTCGGCCGACGGCGTCCACCTCGTCGACACGCTCGGCAACCGCTACCTCGACGGCGTCTCCTCGCTCTGGTGCAACGTCCACGGGCACCGGGTGAAGGCGATCGACGACGCCATCCGCGCCCAGCTCGACCGCGTCGCCCACTCGACGCTCCTCGGCCTCGCCTCGACCGCCTCGATCGAGTGCGCCGAGGAGCTCGTGCGCCACCTGCCGCGCGGCCTCACCCGCGTGTTCTTCTCCGACGCCGGCGCCACCGCGGTGGAGATCGCGCTCAAGATGGCCTTCCAGCACCATCAGCTCCGCGGCGACGCGGCGCGCACCGAGTTCGTGGCGCTCCGCGGCGGGTACCACGGCGACACCATCGGCTCGGTGTCGGTGGGCGGCATCGACCTCTTCCACCGCATCTTCAAGCCGCTCCTCTTCGACGTGCACCACGCGCCGCAGCCGTACTGCTACCGCTGCCCGCTCGGGAAGGAGCCTGCGTCCTGCGGCATGGCCTGCGCCGACGCGGTGGAGCAGGTGTTCGCCGAGCGGCCGGGGAGGATCGCGGCGCTCGTCATGGAGCCGGTGATGCAGGGCGCGGACGGCATGATCGCGCAGCCGCCCGGCTACGTGCGGCGCATGCGGGAGATCTGCGACCGGCACGGGGCGCTCCTCGTGTGCGACGAGGTGGCGACCGGCTTCGGGCGGACCGGCACCACCTTCGCCGTCGAGCAGGACGGCGTCGTCCCCGACATCCTCACCATGGCGAAGGGGATCACGGGCGGCTACCTGCCCCTCGCCGCGACCGTCACCACGGAGCGGGTGTTCGAGTCCTTCCTCGGGCCTTATGAGGAGAAGCGGACCTTCTTCCACGGCCACACCTACGCGGGGAACCCGCTCGCCTGCGCGGCCGCGACCGCCTCGCTGCGGCTGCTGCGCGAGGAGCGCGTCATCGAGGGGCTGCCCGCGAAGATCGCGGCCCTCGCGCGCGCGCTCGAGCCGGCCGCGCGCATGGCGCACGTGGGCGAGGTCCGCCAGCGCGGGCTCATGGTCGGCCTCGAGCTCGTGCGGGACCGCGCGACCCGCGAGGAGTACGCCTACGCGCTCCGCTCCGGCCACGAGGTGATGCTGGAGGCGCGCCGGCTCGGCGCCATCCTGCGGCCGCTCGGCAACGTGGTCGTGCTCATGCCGCCGCTCGCCATGACCGAGCGGGAGCTCGAGCAGCTCGCCGCCATCGCGCTCGCGAGCATCGAGAAGGTGACGGCGAGGATCTGACCGTGCGCGGGCTCTTCGTCACCGGGACCGACACCGGCGTCGGCAAGACCGAGGTGAGCTGCGCGCTCGTCGCGGCAGCGCGGGCCGCGGGCGTGGACATGGTGGCGATGAAGCCGGCCCAGTCGGGGGTCACGCCCGGCGAGCCGAGCGACGCGGACCGGCTGCACGCGGCCAGCGGCGGCGTCGAGCCGCTCGAGGCCCTTTGCCCGTACTCCTTCGCCGCGCCGCTCGCGCCCGCCGTGGCCGCGCGCCTCGAGGGCAGGGCGGTCTCGCTCGAGGCGATCGTGGAGCGTGCCCGCGCGCTCGCCGCGCGGCACGACGCCCTGCTCGTCGAGGGCGCGGGCGGGCTCCTCGTGCCGCTCACGGAGCGGGAGACCTACGCCGACCTCGCCGTCGCGCTCGGCCTGCCGGTGCTCGTGGTCGCGCGCGCGGGGCTCGGCACCGTGAACCACACCGCCCTCACCGTCGAGGCGCTCCGCGCGCGCGGGCTCGTCCTCGCGGGCATCGTCCTCAACCGCGCGTGCGACCTCGACGATCCGTCCGTCCCGTACAATGCCGGGGAGATCGCGCGCGTGACGGGCT
The DNA here is from genome assembly GCF_022690695.1 of Anaeromyxobacter sp. SG17. Lineage (NCBI taxonomy): Bacteria > Pseudomonadati > Myxococcota > Myxococcia > Myxococcales > Anaeromyxobacteraceae > Anaeromyxobacter > Anaeromyxobacter sp. SG17. The sequence goes on along the minus strand of NZ_JALCYX010000009.1, from coordinate 99,183 downwards.
GTGAACCCCTCGCGAGCCTGCCGTACGCGCGCGATATCGCTGAGCGCCAGCGTTTTCTGCGATCCAGGCTCGCCGGCAAGATCCAGTTTTAGGGCACGGCGCGCGAAAATTGGATCCCCTCGGCGATCGATCCTAGAGATCGCCGCGTGCCGAACGTCGTCGACCTCACGCTCGTCTCCCGCGCCCGCCACGTCCTCCAGCAGGTCCTCGAGGAGCGCGGCCTCGGCTTCTTCCTCCTCGCCTCGTCGCGCGCGCCGAAGCTCGACGCCCGCCGCATCGCCTGGGTGGTACAGGCGGCGCGCCGCAAGGCCGGCCCGCACGCGCGCCGCGATCCGAACGCCCTCTCCCGCACCCGCCGCGTGGTCCGCCGCGAGCTCATCCGCCTGCTCGCCGAGGCCATGCTCCAGGCGGGGGTGTAGAGCGGCGACGCGCGCTCCCTGGCGCCACGTCGGCGGCAGAGCGGCAGCCGTAGCCGCTCGCGAGATCCTGTTTCGGCCGGAGAGGCGGCGCGCTACTCCGCCTTGCCCCCCTGCTTCGCCACGTAGCGCAGCCGCAGGTCGGTGAGGAGGTGCTCCATGAACTGCTCCTCCTCCGGCGTGAGGTTGCCCTTCGTCTTCTCGCGGAGCATGGCGAGGATGTCGATGGACTGGTGGGCGAGGGAGAGGTCGGGCTTGCCCGGGAGGCCGGTGTCGGGGTGCGGCGCGTCGCCGAGGTGGATGAACGCGCTCGAGGCGAGCGAGAGCACGAACGTGTAGAAGTCGATCCCGCCGGCGTCCTTCTCGTCCATGGCGAACCTCCCGAGGGGCGCGCGCGAGGGTCGCGGCCCAGGCGCTCCGGAGTCTACTGGAAGTCGAAGGCGATCCGCTCGGCCGCGTAGCCGCGCTGGACGAGCAGCACGAGCTGGCCGCTCCGGCGCGCCCGCGCGGCGGCGCGGCGGAAGGCCGCGAGGGTCGAGACCTCGGTCGAGTTCACCTCCCGCACGAGGTCGCCCTGCCGGATGCCCACCTGCGCGGCGGCCGAGCGCGGGGCGACGCTCTTCACCACCAGCACCGAGCCCCCCTGAACGCGCTGCTCCCCGAGCGTGAGCCCGGTCGCGCGCGCGGCGAGCTCGGCGGCGGCCTGCGCCGAGAGCTCGACCGAGGTCACCGACACCGCCACCCGCTGGCCGCGGCGGAGCAGCTCGAGCTTCGCGGCGCCGCCGATGGGCAGATCGCGCACGCGGAAGCGGAACTCCTCGGCGCTCTGCGGCGCGAACCCCTGCACCGACTCCACCACGTCGCCCTTCCGGATGCCCGCCGCCGCGCCCGGCGAGCCGGGATCCACCGCGGTGACCACCACGCCCCCCGTCGTGCCCTCGGCCGCGCCGTCCTTCGCGGGCAGGTCGTCCACCGCGACCCCGAGGTAACCCTCGCGCACCTCGCCGTGCTCGATGAGGTCCTCGGCGATGCGGCGGGCGCGATCGATGGGGATGGCGAAGCCGATGCCGGCGTTCCGATCGCCGAGGATGGCGGTGTTGATGCCGACGAGCCGCCCCTCGATGTCGAGGAGCGCGCCGCCGGAGTTCCCCGGGTTGATCGACGCGTCGGTCTGGATGAAGTCGAAGAGCGTCCGCTCGCCCGCCTTGAAGTTCCGGTGCACGGCGGAGACGACGCCGGTCGTGACGGTGTGCGACAGGCCGAACGGGTTGCCGATGGCGATGAGGGTCTCGCCGATGAGGAGCTCGTCCGAGCGGCCCGTGGTGACGAAGGGCAGCTTCTCCTTCGTCTCGAGCTTCAGCACGGCGAGGTCGCTCGACGGATCCGTCCCGACCACCTTCGCGATGATCTCGCGCCCGTCGAGCAGGCCCACCCGGAAGCGGGCGCCGCGCTCGACGACGTGGTTGTTCGTGAGGACGTAGCCGTCGGGCGAGACGATGACGCCCGAGCCGAGCGAGGTGACCGCGTACCCCTTGCGGTAGCGCGGGTGCTCGAAGAGGTCGCCGAAGAGGAGCTCCGCCATGGAGCTCCCCCGCGACGGCACGCGGATGCGGACGAGCTCCTCGGCGGAGACGTTCACCACCGCGCCGCGCACCTTCTCCACCGCGAGGACGACCGGCGTGCGCCGGTTCGGCGACGGCCGCTCGTCGGGGCGGGGGAGGGCGTTCGGTCGGGCGGAGGCGCCCGGGGCGATGAGGACCGCCCCGAGCGCGAGCGAGGCGAGGATCGCGCGGCGCGCGCGCACGGCTCTAGGCGGGAGGAGTCTCGCCGCCGGGGGCGGGCGACTCGGGCTCGTCGTCGACGTCGTCGAGATCGTCGAAGTCGTCGGAGTCCATCGATGCCTCGATCGGCATCGCCTGGTCCGCGAGGTCCGGCAGGGACTTCACGTGCTTCTCGTAATCCTTCTCGTCGAGGACGCCCTTGCGGACGTAGCGACTCGCGACACGCTTGTCGACGAGCTTGTTCTCGGGCTGATCGGCCATGGGTCCACCTGGAACGCGGGAGGCGGGCAAAATATGCGGCGCCTTGCGGGGCAGTCAAGCGCGTGTTAGCGCTGTCGTCATGCCCACTTCCGATGCCTCGGCGGGCGCCGCGCGGCGCGCGCGGCTCGCGGGGCTCTACGCCATCGTGGGGGGCGGGGACGCGATCGGGCAGGCGCGAGCCGCGATCGCCGGCGGCGCCGGCGTCGTGCAGGTCCGCATCAAGGACGCGCCCGCCGGCGCGGTGCTCGCCGCGGCGCGGGAGATCGTCGCCCTCGCGCGGGGACGCGCCCTCGTCATCGTGAACGACCGGGCGGACCTCGCGCTCCTCGCCGGCGCGGACGGCGTGCACCTCGGCGACGACGATCTGCCCCTCGCCGAGGCGCGCCGGCTCGTCGGGCCGGAGCTCCTCGTGGGCCGCACCACCCGCACGCTCGAGGAGGCGCGGGCCGCCATCGCCGAGGGGGCGGACCACGTCGGCTTCGGCCCGATCTTCGCCTCGCGCTCCAAGGCGCTCGCCGTCCCGCCGCGCGGGACGGCCCTGCTCCGCGAGGTCGCCTCCGCGCTGGGCGCGCCGGTCGTCGCGATCGGCGGGATCACCCTCGCGAACGTCGGCGAGGTGGCCCGCGCCGGCGCGGCCTGCGCCGCCGTCATCGAGGCGATCTTCGGCGCGGGCGAGCCGAGCGCGAACGCCGCCCGGCTCGCGCAGGGCTTCGCCGCCGGCCACCGGCTCCGGGAGACGACGCCATGAGGTCGCGACCGCGCATCGGCCTCACCCTCGACGCGGACGAGCGGGAGGGGCGCTACTTCCTCGGCCGCGCCTACATCGAGGCGGTGCTCGCCGCGGGCGGGCTCCCCATCCTGCTCCCGCACGCCAAGGACGCCGCCGCGGCCTACCTGGCGCTCCTCGACGGGCTCGTCGTGACGGGCGGGTTCTTCGACGTGCCGCCGGAGCTCTACGGCGAGGCGCGCCGCGACGCGTGCGGCGCCACGAAGCCCGAGCGCACCGCGTTCGAGAAGGATCTGCTCGAGGCGGCGCTCGCCGCGCGCATGCCGGTGCTCGGCGTGTGCGGCGGCATGCAGCTCCTCAACGTGGTGCGGGGCGGGACGCTCTACCAGGATCTCCCCGGCGACGCCGGCATCCACGGCCACGAGCAGCCCGCGCCGAAGGACGTCCCCTCGCACGAGGTGGCCATCCAGCCGGGCACGCACCTCGCGGCCCTCGTGGGCCCGGGCGCGCTCTCCGTGAACTCGACGCACCACCAGGCGGTCCGCGAGCCGGGCGCCGGCGTGCTCGTGTCCGCGCGCGCGGCGGACGGGATCGCCGAGGCCATCGAGCTGCCGGACCTGCCGTTCGCGCTCGGCGTGCAGTGGCACCCGGAGGCCGTTCTCCGCCACGAGCCGCGCCACGCGGCGCTGTACCGCGGGCTCGTCGCCGCGGCGCGGGATCGCCGCCGGTGAGCGCGCGCGCCGCAAGGGTCCGGGCGAGGGCGCCTGGGCCCGCGCGAGGCTCCCCTCCGCGCGTGCTCGTCGTCGCCGGCCTCGATCCCTCCGGCGGAGCCGGCCTCCTCGCCGACCTCGAGGCCGTCCGCGCCGCCGGCGCGGAGGGCTGGGCGGTCGCGACCGCCCTCACCGCCCAGGGGCCGGGCGGCGCGCGCGGCTTCGAGCCCGCGAGCCCGGGGATCCTGCTCGCCCAGGTCGACGCGCTCGTGCTCGGCGCCGAGCGGCCGCGGGCGGTGAAGACCGGCATGCTCGCCACGGCGTCGATCGCCCGCACCCTCGCCGTCCGGCTCGGCGAGCGCCCGCTCGAAAGGGTGCCGCTCGTCGTTGACCCGGTCCTCGTCGCCTCCTCCGGCGCGCCGCTCTTCCTCGCCGAGGGCCGCCCCCTCGGCGACGCGCTCGCGCCGCTCCTCTCGCGCGCGAGGCTCGTCACGCCGAACCTGCCCGAGCTCGCGGCGCTCACGGGTCTCGACGTCTCGACGGACGAGGCGGCCGTGCGCGCCGCCCGCGCCCTCCCCGCGCGCGCGGTGCTCGTGAAGGGCGGGCACCGCGTGGGGGCGCCGCTCGACCTGCTCGTCGTGCGCGGCAGAGTGACGCGGATCGCGGGCCGGCGGCGGCCGGGGACCGCGCGCGGCACCGGCTGCCGGCTCGCCTCGACGATCGCTGCGCTCCTCGCGCGCGGCGCGCCGCTCGAGGAGGCGGTGCGAGGAGGTAAGCGCGCGGTGGAGCGCTACCTCGACCGCGCGGCGCGCTAGAATGATGCGGAACCAGGGGGAGGTCATGACGGGGATTCACTCGCGCCGCGCCCGCGCCGTCACCGCGACGCTCCTCGCCGTGGCCCTCGTCGCCACGGCGCCGCTCCCGGCGCGGGGCCAGCAGGTGCCGGAGCAGCTGCCGGAGCAGGTGCCCTTCATCGAGCGCCGGGAGCCCGTCCGCCCGACGCGGCCGCCCCCCGATCGCAACCTCGTCCTCCTGTTCAACGTCGCCGGCCCGGCGGGGAACCCCTTCGACGGCGATCGCGGCTGGCGGCTCGAGGCGAGCATCGAGCGACGGCCGGAGGGCCGCCTCTCGTCCGCGGTGGTGATCGGCGGCGGCAGCGTGGCGGTGAAGGGCTACCCGGAGGAGTGGGCGCTCGGGTTCAGCGGCCAGGGCCGCTGGTATGCGCTCGGGGACTTCGATCGCGGCCTGTTCGTGGGCGGCGTCCTCGACTTCCGGCGCATCGGCCCGCACCTCATGTGCGGCGCGGGCCCGCTCGTGGGGTATCGCTACACCACCGCGCGGGGCGTCGCCGCCGAGGTCCACCTCGGCCTGCCGCTCCTCGCGGACTCGTTCTCGTCGGACGCCGCCGGCCGGGTGCCGCTCGGGGACGCCTGGCGGGCGATGCTGCCGGGCGTCTTCGTCGGCGTCGGCGCGGCGCTCCGCACCGGCCGGCGCTGAACGTTTCTGGCGGGGGCTGCGCCCCGGCGGCCTCGCTTCGCTCGCCTGTTCGCGCAGAGCTCCCGCGCGTCGCGCCCTCACGGTCCGTCGCGGCGCTTCTCCATCTCGGCGAAGTAGGTCGTCGTCTTGAAGAAGACGAGCGGGATCGTCCCGGTGGGCCCCTGGCGCTGCTTCGCCACGACGAGCTGCACCTCGAGCGTGTCGCCGCTCGCCGTGCCGGCCTGGACGTCCTTGTTGTCCTCGTCGTTGCGGTGCAGGAACATGACGATGTCGGCGTCCTGCTCGATCGCGCCCGACTCGCGCAGGTCGGAGAGCATGGGCGGCTCGCCCTTGCGCTTCTCCACGCTGCGGTTCAGCTGCGAGAGCGCCACGATGGGGCACTCGAGCTCCTTCGCGAGCGACTTGAGCGAGCGGCTGATGGTGGCGATCTCCTGCTCGCGCGACTGGGTGGCCCGGTCGGACGGGGCGTGCATGAGCTGGAGGTAGTCGATCATCACGAGGTCGAGGCCGCCGTTCTCGCGCTTCAGCTTGCGGCACTTCGAGCGGAGCTCGACCGGGGTGAGGACGAAGTTGTCGTCGAGCCAGATGGACGCGGCGCCGATCTTGTCCGCGTGCGTCGCGATCTTCTGCCAGTCGTAGGCGGAGAGCTGGCCCGCGGAGAGCCGCCGCCAGTCGAGCCGCGCCTCCGAGGCGAGCATGCGCAGCGCGAGCTGGTCGGAGGGCATCTCGAGCGAGAAGAACGCCACCTTCTTCGCCGCCTTGATGGCCGCGTGGGTCGCGATGTTGAGGGCGAAGGCGGTCTTGCCGACCGACGGGCGGGCGGCGAGGACGATGAGCGTGCCGGGCTGGAAGCCGAGGGTGTTCTTGTCGAGCGACTGGATGCCGGTGGGGACGCCGGTGATGGGGGAGAGGCCGGCCTGGACGCGCTTCTGGACCGCCTCGAGGTTCTCGATCGCCCGCATCACCGGCTCGGCGATCTTCTTCAGCGTGTCGGTGCCGGTGCCCGCCGCCGCGCCGAACACGTCCTGCTGGGCGGAGTCGAGGAACTGCTGGACGTTCGGCCCCGCCTCGTAGCCGCGCTCCACCACCCGCTGGGCGGTGAGCATCATCTGGCGCAGCCGGGCGAGCTCCTGAACCGCGCGCGCGTAGTGCTGCACGTTGGCGGTCGTGCCGATGGCGCGGGCGAGCGAGAGCGGCAGCTCGCGCGGGACGGCGCTGCCGAGCAGGCCCTTCGCGTCGAGCCGCTGCTGGACGAGGATCGGGTCGAGCGTCTTCGACTCGCGTGCGAGCTCCTCGCACACCGCGTACACGTGCTGGTGCTGGAGCAGGTAGAAGTCGCCCGACTTGATGAGGGCGGCCACCTGATCGAAGGCGGTCTCCTCGACCAGGATCGCGCCCAGCACCGCCTGCTCGGCGTCGAGGCTGTGGGGCAGGTCGCGGGCGCTGCGCAGCGGGGCGACGAGCGCCTCGGAGGCGCGTCGAACGGGATCGAGCTCGGCCATGGAACGGGCGAGAGCCTACCAGCGACCTCCGACGGGATCACCGTGGATGGCCGGTGGAAAACGTCGGAAATCCCGGGGGAGAGCGCTGTGGAGCGGCTGTGGACGGCGTGTGGACGGCTTGAATGCCGGCCGCGGCCGGACCGTCCGTCCCTTGCGCGTGGGCTGGCGCCGGCGGATCGGCCGCGCGTGCGAATCTCGGAGGCGACGGCCTCCCACCTCGCGGCGCGGCTCCGCCCACTGCTAGAACATCCCTCCATGAAGAAGCCAGCCCTCCTCGCCCTCCTCGCCGTCGCCGCCCTCGGGACCGGCTGCGCGGGCCTCACGAACCTCGCCCGCGTCGCGTTCAAGGATCCGAAGCTCACCTTCCGGTCGGCGACCGTGGAGGCGCTCGATCTCGAGGGCGCCACCCTCGGCGTGAAGTTCGACCTCGAGAACACGAACGGCTTCGGTCTCGACGTCGCCCGCGTCGGCTGGGGCGTCGAGGTGGAGGGGACCCGCATCGCGACCGGCGACATGCCGGGCGGGCTCGCCATCCCGGCGAACGGCGTCGCACCGCTCACCATCCCGGTCCGCATCCGCTACCAGGACGTGCCGGGCATCGTAGGGCTGCTCACGAGCCGGCGCGACGCCATCGCCTACCGGCTCTCCGGCAAGGTGGGCGTCCGCACGCCCATCGGGGTGGTGGACCTGCCGGTCTCGCACTCCGACCGGCTCGCGCTGCCGAGCCTGCCGAGCTTCTCGCTCGAGGGCGTCTCCTTGCGCACGGCCTCCCTCACCGAGATGGCGCTCGACGTGAAGGTCCGGGTGAAGAACCCGAACGCCTTCCCGCTCCCGGCGGGCCGGCTCGACTATGCCCTCTCGCTCGCGGGCTCCGAGGTCGCGAGCGCGCGGGACTCGGCCCTCGCCCGGGTGGCCGGCGGCGCCGCACAGACGATCGCGATCCCCGTGCGCCTCAACGTCTTCCGCGCCGGGCGCGCCGCGACCGACCTCGCCCGCGGGGCGCCGGTCCGGCTGGGCCTCGCCGGGACCGCGGAGGTGGCGGGCATCCCGCTCCCGCTCGCCCTCGACGCGACCGTCCCCGTCGGGCGCTGACCGCCCGGACCCCCGCGCGGCGCGGGCGCCCGCAGGGCCGCTCCACGCGGAGCGTTTCGCTTTACGCCCCGCCACCGCGAGACTAGCCTCCGCGTCGCGAAGGGAGCGGCATGGACGCGGATCAGCTGGTCGACGTGCCGCTCACGGCGGAGGAGCTCCGGGACGCCTGGCCGGCCCTCTCCTGGGAGGAGCGGATCGAGGGGTTCCACCGGCTCGTCCGCGCCGAGGCGGACGACTTCTTCCTCGAGCTGCCCCCCGCCGACGAGGCGGCGCTGCTCCTCGCGCTGCCGCCGCCCGAGCGGCGGCTGTGGATCCGGCTCCTCGCGCCCGACGACGCCGCCGACGTCATCCAGGACACGCCGGAGGAGGAGCGCCCCCGCCTCCTCGAGCTGCTCGATCCGGTGGCGCGGCGCGAGGTGACCGCGCTCCTCGCCTACGCGGAGGACGCCGCCGGCGGCCTCATGAGCCCGCGCTTCGCGCGGCTGCGGCCGGAGATGACCGCCGACGAGGCCATCCGCTACCTGCGCCGCCAGGCGCGCGAGCAGGCGGAGACCATCTACTACGCGTACGTCCTCGATCCCGACCAGAAGCTCGTCGGCGTCGTGTCCTTCCGCGACCTCCTCACCGCGGCGCCCGACCGCCGCATCGCCGATCTGATGAAGCGCGAGGTGGTGAGCGTGCCGGACACGCTCGACCAGGAGGCGGTCGCGCGCATCATGGCCCACGAGGACGTGAACGCCATCCCGGTGGTGGACGGGCAGGGCCGCATGCAGGGCATCGTCACCGTCGACGACGTCGTCGACGTGGTGCAGCAGGAGGCCACCGAGGACATCCAGAAGATCGGCGGCATGGAGGCCCTCGACGCGCCCTACCTCGCCACGGGCTTCCTCGCCATGGTGAAGAAGCGCGCGGGCTGGCTCTCCGCGCTGTTCATCGGCGAGATGTTCACCGCCACCGCCATGGCCGGCTTCGAGGACGAGATCGGGCGCGCGGTGGTCCTCGCGCTGTTCGTGCCGCTCATCATCTCGTCGGGGGGCAACTCCGGCTCGCAGGCCTCGACGCTGGTGATCCGCGCCATGGCGCTCGGCGAGGTGGCGGTGCGGGACGCCCTGCGCGTCGCCCGGCGGGAGGTGCTCTCGGGGCTCGCCCTGGGCATCATCCTCGCCCTCATCGGCTCCCTGCGCATCTTCGCCTGGCAGGGGCTGTTCGGGACGTACGGGCCGCGCACCCCCTCCATCGCGCTCACCGTGTCGAGCTCGCTCGTGCTCGTCGTGACCTGGGGCACGCTCATGGGCTCGATGCTGCCCATTCTCATCCGCCGGCTCGGCTTCGACCCGGCGAGCGCGTCCGCGCCGTTCATTGCGACGCTCGTGGACGTCTCCGGGATCGTCATCTACTTCACCGCCGCGCGGCTCATCCTCGGGCTGTAGCCGGCCGGCGACCCCGGCCCGGCACCCGGGCTGGCGCCCGAGCGGGCCGTTCTCGCGGGCGATGACCTCCTGTATGGGTCCGGTCTCCGGAGGCGAGCGCCTCCGCGAAGGGGGTGTCGATGAAGCCCGTCCTGCTCGTCCTCGCGCTCGCGGCGGCCCTGGGCTGCGCGTCGTCGCGCGGCACCGCGCGCCCGCACGCCGCGCGCCTCGCCGTGCCGATCGAGTACCACAAGCTCGACAACGGCCTGCGCGTCGTGCTCTCGCCGGACCGCAGCGTCCCCAAGGTCGCGGTGGGCGTCTACTACGGCATCGGCTTCCGCGTGGAGCCCAGGGACCGCACCGGCTTCGCCCACCTCTTCGAGCACATGATGTTCCAGGGCTCGCGGAACCTCGGGAAGATGGAGTTCATCAAGCTCGTGCAGTCGAACGGCGGGACGCTCAACGGCTCCACCCGCTTCGACTTCACGAACTACTACGAGGTCGTCCCCTCGAACGTGCTCGAGACCGTCCTCTGGGCGGAGGCGGACCGCATGCGCGGCCTCGCCGTCACGCAGGAGAACCTCGACAACCAGAAGGGCGTGGTCTCGAACGAGGTGAAGGTGAACGTCCTGAACCGCCCGTACGGCGGGTTCCCCTGGCTCGACCTGCCGCAGGTCGCGAACGACAACTGGTACAACGCCCACAACTTCTACGGCGACCTCGCCGACATCCAGGCGGCCACGCTCCCGGACGTCCAGAAGTTCTTCGAGACCTACTACGCGCCCAACGACGCGGTCGTGGCGCTCGCCGGCGACTTCGACCCGAAGGAGGCGCTCGGCTGGGTGAAGCGCCACTTCGCCGACATCCGTCCCGTCCCGCAGCCCCCGCGGCCGGACCTCTCCGAGCCGCGCCAGGAGCGGGAGCGGCGCGCGGAGAAGCTGGATCCGCTCGCCGAGCGGCCGGCGCTCGCGGTCGCCTGGCACGCGCCGCCGCGGAGCACGCCCGAGCACGCGGCGTTCGTGCTCCTCGATCAGATGATCCTCCAGGGGCGCGACTCGGCGCTCTACCAGAAGCTCGTGCAGGAGAAGGGGCTCACCGGCGACGTGTCGGGCGGCGTGAACCTGCTCGGGAATTCCTGGAACTACGACGGGCCCATGCTCGAGATCGCCTACCTCTTCCACGACACGGACCGGAGCGCGGACGAGCTGTTGCGCGCGGTCGACGAGGCGCTCGCGCCGTACCTCGAGAAGCCCGTGGACCCGGAGACCCTCGCGCGTGCCAAGGTGAAGGCGCGCTCCACGCTGTACTCGGAGATGGAGCAGTTCGCGGGGTTCGGCCTCGTGGACCTCCTCGCCGCGCAGGCGCTCTTCCACGACGACCCCGCCCGCGTGAACCGGATCGAGGAAGACCTCGAGGCGGTGACGCCGGCGCTCGTGCTCCAGACGGCGCGCGAGTGGCTCCGCCCGACGAACCGGACCGTGTTCCTCGTGAAGCCGAAGGAGCAGAAGGATCCGAAGGAGCAGAGGAGAGCGCCATGACCTTCCTCGCCGCCGCCCTCGCGCTCGCCGTCGCCCAGGCTCCCGCCGCGCCCGCGGCCGCTCCGCGCGAGGCGCCCCCGCCGCCGCGTCCGCCGCCCGACTTCCGCCTCCCGCGCACGCACGGCTTCACCCTCGACAACGGCCTCGCGGTCACGCTCGTCGAGATGGGCGTGCTGCCCAAGGCCACCGTCGCGCTCGTGTTCCGCGCCGGCACCGGCGACGATCCGCCCGGCAAGACCGGGCTCTCGAGCTTCCTCGCGGCCCTCCTCACCGAGGGCACGACCACCCGCAGCGCCGCCGAGATCGCCGGCGCCGCCGCGCGCTGGGGCGGGGCGATCGAGACGAACGTGACGCCGGACGAGACGATCGTCACGGGCACGGTGCTCTCGGAGTTCGCGCCCGAGCTCGTGGCGCTCGTCGCCGACGTGGCGGCGAACCCCGCCTTCCCGCAGCGCGAGGTGGAGCGCGTGCGGCAGGACACGCTGCGCTCCGTCGCCATCGCGCGCACCCAGCCGCAGGTGCTCGCCCAGGAGCGCTTCCTCGCGACGCTGTACCCGGACCACCCCTACGGCAAGCTCCTCCCCACCCCCGAGATCGTCCGCGGCTACACCGTGGACGAGGCGCGGGCGTTCCACGCCGCGAGCTACCGGGCGCGGCGAGCGCACCTCTACGTGGCCGGGCGCTTCGACCGCGCCGCGACCGAGGCGCGCATCCGCGCGGCGCTGGCCTCGCTCCCGCCCGGCGGGCCGCGCGAGCTCGCGCCGCCGCAACCCAGCTCGCGCCGCGCCGTGGAGCTCGTCGACCGCGCGGGCGCGGTCCAGTCGTCGCTCTACCTCGGGCTGCCGGTCCTCGAGCCGCGCCACCCGGACTACCTGAAGCTCGCGGTCGCGAACACGCTCCTCGGCGGCTACTTCTCCTCGCGGATCACCGCCAACATCCGCGAGGCGAAGGGCTACACCTACTCCCCCGCGAGCGCCGTCTCGGTGCGCGCCGGCACCGGCTACTGGGCGGAGGTGGCCGACGTCACCACGGCGGTCACCGGCGCCGCGATCGGCGAGGTCCTCCGCGAGGTGGAGCGGCTCCGCGCCGAGCCGCCGCGGGAGGAGGAGCTGCGCGCGGTGCAGGCGTACCTCGCCGGCACCTTCGTGCTGCAGACCTCCGATCGCGACGGCCTCATCGCGCGCCTGCGCTTCGTGGAGCTGCACGGCCTCGGCGAGAGGTGGCTCGAGGACTACGTGAGGAACGTCCGCGCCGTCACGCCCGACGACGTGCGGCGCATGGCCCAGACCTGGCTCGATCCCGCTCGCATGACGCTCGTGGTGGTGGGCGACCCGGCCCAGGTGAAGGAGCAGCTCCGGCCGTTCGGGGAGCTCGCCACGCCTCCTGGCGTTCCTGCGCCGGAGACCGCTCCGCCCGCCGCTCCGGCCGCGCCGAAGGAGGCCGCGCCCACGAAGCCAGCTCCTCCCGGCAAGCCGGCGAGACCGCGCACCTGAGCGCTCGCGTTCACTCCACCTTCGAGAGGAACTCCTTCGCCTGGTCCACGGTCTCGAAGACGTGGAAGTCGCGCCTCGCGAGGACCTTCAAGGTGTTGAACACCATGCGGTGCATGCCGGACAGGCCGGTCACCGCCGCCGCCTTCACGTGCGGCCGGTTCCCCTCGGTCAGCGAGCGGAGCGCCTCGATGAGCTTCATGTCCGCGACGACGTTCTTCGCGTTCGTGATGGTGAGGACGGAGCCGAGCGGCTGGGAGCGGACGTCCCGCGCGACCTGCGCGGCGAGCGCGACGACGCCGTCCGCGCCGAGCCCCTCGGCGTCGATGAGGTAGATGCGCTTTCCGTTGTGCTCGATGAAGCGGGCGCGGCGGCTGACGTCCATGGGGGCCTCCCAGGGCATCGAGGGTGCGGCTTCTTAGCACGGCCTCATGCGAGTTCCCGAGAGGCCGCCCCGCCGAGGTCCCGCCCCACACGTGACGAGGCGGCCGTTCGACAATCGCCGCGCGGCCGGAGCGCCGCACGCCCGGCCGGCCGACGCGGTATCGTTTGACGTCATAGGGATGGGTGCGTAGTCTGCCGGCCGTTTTGTCCGACGAGCTCGCCCCCGACATCCAGGCCTTCATGCTCGCGAGCGTGGACTCCTACGAGCAGCTCGAGATCCTGCTGCTGCTCCATCGCGAGCAGGCGGCGCCGTGGACCGCGGCCCAGGTGGCGGAGGCCCTCCAGATCTCGCTCGCGGCGGCGGCGAGCTCGCTCGACGAGCTCGCGGGACGGCGGCTCCTCACGGTGACGAGAGGGAGCGAGCGGAGCCACCGCTACGCGCCCGCGGACGCGGACACCGCCGACGTCGTCGACCGGCTGGCGCGCGCCTACGAGGAGCGCCGGGTGGCGGTCATCGACCTCATGAGCGCGAACGCGATGAGCCGGATCCGGCGCTCCGCGCTGCGCACGTTCGCGGAGGCGTTCCGGGTGACGGGGGCGAAGAAGCGAGATGGCTGAGGCGGTCTATCTCCTGTGCGCGCTCACGAGCGTGGTCTGCGCGGCGCTCCTCGTGCGGAGCTACGCCGCGACGCGGGTGCGGCTCATGCTCTGGAGCGCGCTCTGCTTCGTGGGGCTCGCGCTCAACAACGTGCTGCTCTACGTGGACCTCGTCCTCACCCCGCGCACGGACCTCTGGGTCGTCCGCACCGTGCCGGCGGTGGTGGGCATCGCCCTGCTCGTGTTCGGGCTCGTGTGGGAGTCCGAATGATGCAGTTCGTCTGGGGCGCCCTCGCCGCTGGCTGCGCCGTCGCGGGCCTGTTCTTCCTGCGCTTCTGGCGCGAGAGCCGCGATCGGCTGTTCGCCGGGTTCGCGGCGGCGTTCTTCGTGCTCGCCCTGAACTGGGCCGCCCTCGGGGTGGTGAACCCGAGCGACGAGACCCGGCACCTCACCTACCTGCTCCGGCTCGTCGCCTTCCTCATCCTCATCTGGGCGATCGTGGACAAGAACCGGCGCTCGGCGCGCTGAGCCCGGAGACGGCGGGCGGTCGCGGTCAGGCCGGCTCCGGCTCCTGCTCGGCGGGGCCGGCCGGGTCCGGCGCCACGACGCCGAGCCGCTTCATGCGCTTCCAGAGGGTGACCCGGGAGATGCCCAGCGCGTCGGCGGCGCGCGCGCGGTTTCCGCCGGTGCGCGCGAGCGCCCCCAGGATCACGTCCCGATCGGTCGCGGCCGGCGTGCGGGCCGGGAACGACCCGGCGCAGACGTCGCGCGGCAGGTGCTCGGGCGCGATCGCGAGGCCGCCGGCCTGCAGCGCGGCGAACTCCAGGACGTTCTGGAGCTCCCGCACGTTCCCGGGCCACGCGTAGGCATGGAGGAGCCTCAGCGCACCGGCCGTGGGTGGCGGCACGCCGAGGCGCGCGAGGAACCGCTCCGCGATCGGGCCCACGTCCTCCGGGTGCTCGCGGAGCGCCGGGACGCGGAGCGGGAACACCGCGAGGCGGAAGTACAGATCGGCCCGGAAGCGCCCGTCCGCGACCAGCTGCTTCAGGTCGCGGTGCGTCGCGCAGACGAGCCGCACGTCCACGGGGATGGGCTGCGAGTCGCCGACCCGCTCCACCACGCGCTGCTCGATGACGCGCAGGAGCTTCACCTGGACGGCGGGGGACACGTCCCCGATCTCGTCGAGCAGGAGCGTGCCGCCGCTCGCCTCCTGGAACCGCCCGCGCCGGTCGCGCACGGCCCCGGTGAAGGCGCCCTTCACGTGCCCGAACAGCTCGCTCTCGAGGAGGCTCTCGTTGAGCGCGGAGCAGGCGACCCTCACGAGCGGGCCCGCGGCGCGCCGGCTCTGGCGGTGGATCGCCTCAGCCACGCGCTCCTTCCCCACGCCGCTCTCGCCGAGGATCATCACCGTCGCCTCGGAGCGCGCGACGAGCGAGATCGTGCGGCGCAGCTCGCGCATGAGCGGGTGGTCGCCGAGGAGCCCGTGCCGGTCGTCGCCCTCCGCGTCCGCGCGGCCCGCCCGGTCGCCGGGGGGCGGGACCGCGCACGCGCCCTCGCGAGGCGCCGGGCCGGCCGCCTCGAGCTCCGTCACGTCCGTGAAGCTCTCGAGCGCGCCCGCGGTCCGGCCCGCCTGGTCGTGGAGCGCGACCGCGTTCTTCACGATGAGCCGGTCTCGGCCGTCCTTCGTGCGGATGGTGCAGCACTTCGTGCTCTTGCCGCGGGCCTCGATCCCACAGAGCAGCGGCCCGACGCCGCACATGCAGCCCCGCACGGCGTCCCCGGCGAGGATGGAGCAGCGGCGGCCGACGGCCTCGTCGGACGAGTAGCCCGTGATCCGCTCGGCGGCGGCGTTCCAGTAGGTGACGAGGCCCTCCTCGTCGGTCGTGAACAGCGCGTCCGGGAGCGCGTCGGCGAGCGCGCGGAGCATCTCCAGGCTGCCGAGGCCGAGGAACGGGAGGGGCGGCGTCGAGGTCATCGGATCCGGGGGCGTTGCGGGAACGTTCACCGGAAACGGCGGGTGAACGGGGCGAGACTAACAGACCGCTCGCGGTCGCCGCATCGGTCGGAAACCCGATACGCGCCCGGTACTTGGCCGTGCGGCCGTATGCCGCGGGAGCGCGCCTCGATGGCGCGTCTCTTGCGGAACGCCCCGCCGGCGCGCCGGAACGCGGCGCGAATCGAAAGGAGCAGTCCTCATCATGGAACTCACGCTTCACAAGGCGAGCCGCGCGCTCGGCCTGCTGGCGGCGCTCGCGCTCCCCGGGCTCGGGTACGCGGCGCACCCGTTCCCCATCACGCTCAAGGACGCGGCCGGCACGCCGGTCGCGACGAGCGCGCGGCCGTACAGCTCCGAGAAGAGCTGCGGCGGCTGCCACGACTTCGGGGCGATCACGCAGGGCTACCACTTCCAGCAAGGCCGCACGAACGCCGCCGGCGACCTCCAGGTCTCCGACACGTTCGCGGGCGACATCGGCGCGGGCCAGACCTACGGGATCGGCACGGGCGCCTGGTGGAAGCTCTCGGACGGCATGTACGGCAAGTGGTGACCCCCGTCGGCCGACTCGAGCCAGTTGGCTCGAAAGACGAATCGCAGCTCGACCGAGATGGACAAGACCTCCTTCTTCTTCGCGATGCAGTGCGGCGCCTGTCATCCGGGCGGCGCGGCGCTCGCCTACGACCGCGAAGGTCAGCGCTACTGGGACGGGAGCGTGTTCGGCCACAGCCGCTCCGCCAGCCCTCCCGCGGATCCGCAGCTCGACGGTGACTACGGGTTCGTGAACCCGGCCACCGGCGCGAAGGGCGCCGCGGCCTGGAACAAGACGGGCGTCGCCGAGGCGGACTGCCTGCTGTGCCATCTGCCCGGCTACAGCTGGAAGAACCGCACCGGCACCCTCGGCGCCGGCGCCGCGCTGACCGACGCGAGCGGCCAGCCGGTCGCGGCGTTCGCCGCGGCGAGCACGGCCGGGCTCGGCTTCGCGCAGGTCACGTTCGTCACGCCCGCGCCGCCGCAGCCGAAGGCGCAGACCGTGACGATCGACTACGCCGCGGGCGGCGTGAAGCCGGACGGCACCACGGCGCTCACGCTCGACAACGTCGGCACCTTCCTCGAGCGCAAGGTGCGCGACGAGAACTGCCGGCTCTGCCACGCCACGCCGGACCGGAAGAAGTCCGGCCGCTCGTGGACCGCCGACACCGACGTCCACAAGGCGGCGGGGCTGGGCTGCGTGGACTGCCACCCCGCCGGCCCGGACCACCAGATCGCCAAGGGCGACATCGTCATCGGCTCCGTCCGCGACGACCTCGACGGCGGCATGGTCGATTGCGCCGGCTGCCACCTCGAGGGCCGCGCGCCGGCCGGCATGTCCGCGCCGGATCCGACCGTGGCCCACGGGGACCTGCCCGCGATCCACCTGGAGAAGCTCGCCTGCCAGGCCTGCCACATCCGCTATCTGCAGGATGCCGCGAGCTCGGCGGACGTGACCGAGATCCCCGAGGTGTTCCTCGACATGGTCTCGACCGGCGTCCAGACGCCGGTGCTCTCGAGCGCCACCTTCGGCGGCGGCAAGAAGCTCCTCGGCAGCGATCCGCTGGACCCGTCGCGCGACCTGCCCGAGCTCGTCGCGGCGGCGGCCGAGGTCGACCCGGCCACCGGGAAGCCACACACGGAGTACCTCACGCGCTGGTACCCCTCGCTCCGGCCGTGGAAGGGGCCGTCGATGGCGGCGCAGAAGCTCGTCACCGTGAAGCCGCTCCTCACGGCGTGGTTCGGCGACTGGCTGTCGGGCGACGGGCTCGACGCGCGCATCCGCCCGATCCCGCTGCGGCTCGTGCGCAAGGCGCTCACCGGCACCGTGGCGACGCCGGCGCCCGGCGCGCCGCCGAACCCGTACGTCGGGGGGCTCGCGCTCGCCGACGACGACGGGGACGGCAAGCCGGAGCTCAACACCCGCGCGGAGATCAAGGCGTTCCTCCAGGCGATCGCGAGCGCCACGGACGTGGACGGCACGACGCCGATCGTCACCGCGAAGGCGGTGCTCGTGAAGGCGCCGCACGTCTGGTTCCTCGACGCGAGCGGCGAGGCCCAGTCCTTCGAGAGCCCGGTGGCGGAGAGCCACGACTTCGCCGTGAACCACAACGTGGTGCCGAAGCGCGATCCGCTGAGCCCCACGCTGAAGCCCGGACCGTGGGGCTCGGCCGGCTGTGCCGAGTGCCACTCTCCTCAGTCGGCGTTCTTCTTCGGCAAGCAGCTCATCGAGGTCTACGACGAGACCGGCGCGCCGCAGTACGAGCCGCACTGGGCGGCGATGGGCTACACGGCGGAGCGCGCCGCGGCGCTCACGGCCTCCGTGCCGCAGCCGCCCGCTCCTCCGCCCCCGACGACGGACACGGTGAAGAAGAGCTCCGGTGGCTGCGGCTCGAGCGGCGCGGCCGCCGCGCCCGCCGCGCTCCTCGGCCTGGCGCTGCCGCTCCTGCGGCGCCGCCGCCGCGTGACCGGCTGATCCGCTGAGAGCGGACGCGCGCAGCGCCGCCTCCTCCGAGGGGCGGCGCTGCCGCGGCCGCGCGAGCGTCACCCCGCGGGCGGCGCGCCTGGCAGCGGGGCGACTGCGGCACCGCGGCGGTCGCCTCGCGCACGAGGAAGCAGCGGGACGCGGGGCAGTTCGTGGCGCCCCGATGGTCGCGAATCAACGCGCGCTCCTGCCCGCCTTTGACCCGCGCACGGCCCATGCGCGAGCGGTGAGAAGGATGGATCCATCCGCCTCGACCGGCAGCATCCGGCGGAACCCCTCGCGCAGCGCGGCGCGGTCGTCCTCCGGGAGCGACATGACGTACGCCGGCGCCGGGCCCTGCCCGCCGAGGAACGGGGACCACACGTCGTCGAAGTCGCGAAAGTGCATGGGGACGTCGATGGCGCGCGAGGCGACGCCCGAGAGTCCCGCCGCGTCGAGCAGCGCCCGGAGCGGCGCGGGCGCGCAGATGGGAAAGCGATCGCCCTCGTCGAGGCGGGCCGCCTCGGGATGCCGTTCCTTCGCCGCGTCCCAGAACCGGCGCATGAGCTCCATCCCGGCGGCGTAGTCCCACACGTACAGCGCGATGGTGCTCCCCGGCCGTCCTGCGCGCGCCATCTCAGCGACCATGCGCGACGCGTCCGGCACGAAGTTCAGGACGAGCCCGGAGACGACGGCGTCGAACCGGGCGGATGCGACGGGCAGCGCCTGCGCGTCCCCGACTCCGAACGCGGCCCTCGCGTCCTTCACGGACCGGCGTGCGTGCGCGGCGAACCCCGTCGAGCGATCGATCCCCAGCACCGCGCTCGGCTCGGCACCTTCGGTGATCGCCTCGACGAGAGCGCCCGCGCCGCACCCGACGTCGAGCCAGCGCCGGCGAGGCGGTACGCGGAGCCAGCCGACGAACTCGCGCGCGACGAGCCGGCTCCAGCGGCCGACGTACGCCTCGTACGCCGCTCCCACCGCCCACACGTCGTGCACCGATCGCTCGTCAGGCATCTTCCAGACCCCGGGCGCCGACGCTCGGCCGTCCGGAGCATCGTCGTTTCGGAGGCGGGTGGGGGGCGCTACTCCCGGGCGGGGGTCGTTCGCGGCGCGGTCGGCCGGTGCCAATAGCCGGCGGTTCGCCCTTCGCCGTCGGCGCCAGCGGCAGCACTTGCCGGCGCTTCAGGGCGCGGTCGGTCTGGTGCCGCTCGCATCAAGACAAGCGATTCCTGAGTCGTCGACCGGCCCTAGCACTTCGGGTCCGAACCGGCGTCACGCAATAAACATCACCGTCGGCGAAATCGCTTCCTGCGCTCGCTTGACTCCAGAACACGCGACACGTACAAGGAGTGTCACCACTAATCGTGGATCGGCCGCATCGGGGCGCACCGAGCGCGAGGATGACATGATTGCATCCCTGATTGCCGTACAGTTGGCATACCTTGTCGACGCAATCTGTCCGAACGGTTCCACGAGGTCCTGCGCAATACCAGGGTGTGACTCCGCGCAGCAGACGTGTCTCGACGGTTATTGGGAAGACTGTGTATGCAGGACGTCGTGCACGCTTGGCGCAACCCGCAGTTGCACGCTGACGAGCTGCGTCTACGCTAACCAGACCTGTGGCGCCGACCCGATCTGGAACTCCAATCTGTGGGGCTCGTGTACGTGCGCATGCTACGCAGACAGCAATGCGTGCACGGATGATCTGTGGACGAATGGGCAATGCACGCATCCGGTCAAGAATATCGACGACGGAAACTCATGCACGACCGACACATGCGATCCGGCGACCGGCGGCGTCACTCACCCACCTGCTACCGGTCTGGCCTGTAGCGACAATAATGGCTGCACCCTCAATGACTCCTGCAACGCTTCCGCGCAGTGCGTCGGGACTCCAAAGCCAATCGACGACGGAAATCCATGTACGAATGACACATGCGACCCGGCGACGGGAAGCGTCAGTCACGTTGCAGCCACGGGCTTGGCATGCAGTGACGCGAATGCCTGTACGCTGAGCGACGCGTGCAACGCGTCAGGGCAGTGCGTCGGAACTGCGAAGGCGGTGGACGATGGGAATGCGTGCACGAATGACCGCTGCGATCCTGCGACGGGCGTCGTTTCGCACATCGCCGCGACGGGGTCGAGCTGCAGCGACAACAACGCCTGCACGCTTAACGATGTCTGCAACGCGTCGGCCGCGTGCGTCGGCACGCTGAAAACCGTCGACGACAGCAACCCCTGCACCGCGGATTCCTGCAACACCTCCACCGGGGTCGTAACGCACGCAGCGCTGACGGGGCAGGCGTGCAATGACGCAAATGCCTGTACGCTGAACGACTTGTGCAACGCGTCGGGGCAGTGCGTCGGTACAGCGAAGGTGGTGGACGATGGAAACGCGTGCACGACGGACGGATGCAATACCGCGACCGGCGCCGTTACGCATGTCGCCGCGACGGGGTCGAGTTGCAGCGACAACAATGCGTGCACGCTGAGCGATGTCTGCAACGCATCGGCCGTGTGCGTCGGCACGCTGAAAACCGTCGACGACGGCAACCCCTGCACCGCGGATTCCTGCAACACTTCCACAGGGATCGTAACGCACTCAGCGCTGACAAACGGGTGCTGCGCCACCGGCGTGGCCGTCACGTCGAAATGCTGCACGTCAGGGATCGCTGTGACTCCCGGCACGTCCTGCTCGGACGACGATGCCTGCAACGGGTTCGAGACGTGCAACGCCGCTGGATCGTGCGTTGCCGGCGCACCACCCGTTGTGGATGACGGGAACGCGTGCACGACGGACACCTGTGATCCCGCCAACGGAACCGTCCGCCACACGCAGGTGACGCTCGACGACGGAAACCCGTGCACGTGGGACTCATGTGACCCGACTTCGGGCGTGAGTCACACCGCCGCAACCTCGGACGCGAGCGGCGGCGCTTGCGTCGCGGGCACGTACTTCTGCTACGACAAGTATGGGCGCGTGATCAAGAAGCTGGTGTGCGTGGCGGGACAGCCCTGTATCGCGTCATGCCAGTAGCCGCGGAGACCCAGGTTCAATCAATTGCGCCCGATAAGTGAGTCCTCGGCCAACCTCGTCCCCGCAGGAGCACACATGTTCGTTGCGGCGCCGTCTCGTCGCCTCGCAATTGCGATGGTCATCGTCTTTGCGGCCTGTGGCCGTTCTCCCCGCGACGAAGAAGCGGAGCGCGCACGGGAGTTGAGCGCTCCCCGGGTTGGCGAGGCCTGGGCGGATAGACCCCACGTCGTGTTCACGAAACAGTCGCTTCTGATCACCACCCTCAACGTCCCCGTTCGTCTCCCGGCAACGCTGCCCAGCAGACCATCGCCGGACACGATACGAGTGGGAGACTCGTCAGTGGTCGTTGTCCAGGATGACGGGTCCGTGATCGCGCTCCGTGAAGGTCGAACGCGCATCGAAGCTGTGAGCGGGAAGTCCACGCTCGACGTGGAAGTACTTCCAGCACAAGCCATCGACCTATCGCCCGGGCGAGCCAGGATCGAGCGCGGAGGCACACTCGAACTTCAGCTCACGGACGTGTCCTCCGGAAAACGTCTACCCGCGAGCGCCGCCACGTGGATCACCAGTTCGCCCGAGCGCCTCGTCGTTCGCGATGGCGTCGCGTATGCGACGGGTGTTGCCGGTCCGGTAACGGTCCTGGCCAGATACGGCGACGCCGAGGCACAGGCTGAGATCGAGGTTCAGAAGGCAGTCCGGTTGGAGCTGAATCCTGCCGATGCGCGCATGCGACCTGGGGACGTGCGCCTGTTCCGGCTCGAAGGCGGCAACGCAGGCGAGCGCGTTGCGTGGTCGTCCACCGCTCCTCGCGTGCTCGCGTCGGCCGGGCAGGGACTATTTCAGGCCAGGAAGAATGGGCGTGCGCGGGTGTGCGCCGCTGCGCTGGAAGAGCGCGTCTGCGCAATCGTGGAGGTGGCGAGATGACTTCGACTGCGGCTGCCCTGGTCCTGATGGTCTCCGTCGCCAACGCTGGCCCGACCGTCGTCGAGAGCACCGGCGACCTCTCTTACGCGTATGACTTCGAGCTGCCGAAGGCGCGAGGTCGTTACCAACCCGAGCTCGCGCTCGTGTACTCCAGCGCGGACAACCGCGACGTGGGGTACGGTCACGGGTGGACGCTCACGTCGGTCTACATCGAGCGCGACACGCGAGCCGTCCCGGGCCGGAGCACGACCTGGCTCGTGTCGGGAAAGAACCGGAAGCTCCTCGTTCCATTCAATGTGCAGACGGTTTTCCGCCCCGAGGTAGAAGACGTCTTCTTCGAGGTGACAGCCCTGTCGTCGGGCGCGACGTATTCCGCGCGGGACGCGAGCGGGTCGACGTACTTCTTCGATCGAGTGTTCGGGAATCGGACGTACCTGACGCGCGTGACGGACCTCGACGGCAACGTGGTCACGTTCGGGTTCGACGTCGACAAGGAAGACCCTGTGTCGATTCAGTACAATGTGTTGCCGAATGCGCCATCGACGTTCGCCACGACCGTCCGGCTCGAGTTCGGGACCGGACTCGACGAGGCCGGAACGTCGGTACCCTCTGCGCCAAGAGCTGCAGCGGGCGGCGCTGTCAACCTCGAGTCGTCCTACACGTACATGGCTGAGCGGACATCGCGCCTCACGCGTGTTCGCGTGCTGGGAGGCGTAGGAGCCGCGCAGCGGACGATCCGAGGGTACGACGTCCGGTATACACCGGCGGGCGCGGGAGACGTCACGAGCGTCTCGCGCATCACGCAGCTGGGCGTCGACCTCACCGGCGAGCTTCCGCCCACGCGCTTCGTTTACGCGATCGCGAGCTCCTACGGGGTCGAAGCGTCGCAACCCGGAGCGCTGCCCCTGGTCCCGAAATGCTTCAAGCCGTCGGAGTCCCTTGTCGATCTGGACGGCGATGGGCGCGTCGATTTTGCCTGCTGGGGAACACTCAGCAACGGGCAAACGGGAATCTTATGGCTACGCAACGTCACGCCGATCGGAGGCGCGACCGTAGCTTTCGCAAGCAATTACACGGAGGTTTCAACGCCTGCGTGGGGCTATCTTCGTGATTTCGACGGGGATGGCGTCCCCGACATCGTGTACCCGTGGCTGAACGGGTCTGCGAACATGCACAGCATCTATCGAGGACAGGTCGGCGGGACGACGGTGACCTACTCCTCGAGCCCGATCGTTCTCGACGTCACAGCGTATTGCCCGCCGTTGAGCCAGGACCTCATACGCGGCGCCGGAACCATCGAGTGTAGAGTCATCGCGGACATGAACGGCGACGGCGTGATGGATTACGGTCGGCCGAGTGCCGAGCCGTGCTACGCGGACGCGTATCCGTTTTGTGCCTGCTCCTTTGCTCTGACCAGACTCAACGCTAACGGTACGGGAGAACTCGTGCCTTTTGCCGCGAGAAGATTCTTGCCCGGCTGTCCGCTCGAGCTGGACGCGCAGAACACGTACTCGACTCGTTCTGACACCACGCCGGCGGTCGACATCAACGGCGATGGTCTCGCCGACGCGGTGCGGAACCCGGGTACCTTCCATACGAACTCGCTGGGCTCGGCCAATTACCGGACGACAACGGGAATGTGGATCGTCGGGCTGAACGTCGGTCACGTGAACGACTTCGGGACCACGCAATATTGGGTGAACGACAGCCAGTTCAGTGGGTATGGCGACTCTCCCAATATCCGGCTTGACGCCAACTCGTCGATTTGCTCGCTGGCCACGGTAGACGATCAGGTCTACGGTTCCGCCGATCTTCTGGACTTCAATGGCGATGGCCGCCCCGACTTCTTTAATGCCGGGGGATTGAACTCGAGCCAGATCGCCTGGAATACTGGGCGCGCATTCGGTGCGCTCGTGGACGTCGTGGGACCCACGTCCGATGGAAAACAGTGGGCTCGTTGGGACGGTACGCTCGGTGGGGTATACGACTGGAAGAGCTCCCAATCGTGTTCGCCGAACTCAGGGGTATACGATTGCTGTTCAGCAGAGGTCCCGATGCTCAACTACGCCGGCGAGTTCACGGACATGAACGGCGATGGCATCCCGGACTTCCTGTGGCGGACGTTCGACCCGCCGAGCGTCTCGGCCATGCGCGGCCAGGTGACACTTCTGGATCCGAGCGCAGGCGAGCTTCCCATCGCCCGGCCGATGCTCCTCCAAAAGGTCGTCGTCCCCGACGGCGGGGAGTTCTCGATCCAGTACGTGCCGTCCACCACGTTGGCGGTTCCGCGAGCGCGGCTGAAGCCAGTCGTCTCCGCGCTGACCGTCAGCGGGGCCAACGTCGAGAAGAGCACCACTTACTACTGGTACGCGAATCCCTCGGGAGAGAAGGCCTGGTACGATCCCGCCAAGTTCGATGATCGCGGGTTCCGCGAGTCATGGTCCCAGAACGAGACGACGCGGATCGTTCGCCACACCACCTGGTCGGTGTCACACGCACTGGTGGGCCGCCCGACGCTCGTCGAGCTTGGCATCGCCTCGAACCGTGCGCTCGGAAGACCGGCGGTGTCCTCCGACGCGGGTGCTCCCCCTTCTGCTGCCGACGTGGCGTGGTTTTCTCGAGACTCATTCCAGTACCGTCTCAAGTGGCTCGGCGACGGAAGGGGCCTGGACTGCCTCGCCGCGGGAGAGCCGTCCGCGACCGACTACCCGGTGCGTGTGGTCCCGAAAAGTGTAGCGAAGGCGAACCTCTTCGGGACGACGCAGGCCACGGTCACTACCGCCGTGGATTGCGCCGACGTCGATGACGCTGGAAATTTCCTGAGGGTGGTGTCGACGCCCAGCCTTTACGGAACGCCGGGTCCGGCGCTTGTCACGACGCAGTCTTTCGTCGGAGCGACCAGCTGCGTCAACGTTCCCGCCGAGCTGACGACATCTCGGTGGAGCGGCACGAAGGAGCTCACCCGCGCGATCAAGACGTTCGACACCGACTGTCGCCTTATCGAAGAGTGGTCGCCGGACGAAAAGGGGGGGAGGACGAACCGGATAGCGTACACGTACGCCGGCCCTTTGAAGCAGCTCGATACGACGACGACGGGTGCCACCACGAAGCGCGCGGCGTATGACGCTACTTATGGGCTGTACGTAAAGCAGGAGACCACCGAAGATTCCGCGAAGACGATCAGCACGACGTACGAGTACGACGAGCCGACGGGTCTCCGGATCTCGGCGGTCGGGCCGTCCGTCACCCGTGACCTGAGCGGAGGCACGACCTCGGCGGGATTGGCTCGGTACTACCTCTACGACGCGTTCGGTCGGACCGTCGCGGTGTCGAAGCAGCCGTTCGCTACGAGTACCGACGCCTCGACGGCGGCCTATGTCCCCCGCGCCAGCGGCACCTCCTCCGTCGTTGAGGTGACGCGCTACCTCGACTCGGTGATGCCTCGCGCAGTCGAGACGTACCGGTTTGCGGTGGCAAAGGCGTTCTCCACGACTGAGGGATTCACCGATTCCGACGACGTGATGAAGTCGACCGTGTACCGCGACGGCTTGGGCCGAGTCATCCAGGTTCGCGAGCGCCTCGGCGGCGCGCCTGGCGGAGCCGCGGATGCCGCAGCCCAGGTGAACCAGGCGGTCCGTGGTGTCAAGGTCTCAAAGGCTCTAGTGCTGGACGGAGCCGGCCGTGAGCGCGCGTCGCTCGAACCGTTCTATGCGGACGGCGAATCCTTCGTGGATTACACCGTGGACGGGGCCGTTCCCGTGGTGCGGGGGACGATCACGACGTACGACGACCAACTCGCCTCGTTCGGCTACACCCGACGCGGAGCGGCCTGGTGCACTTCGTACCAGGTCATCACGGCCGGGAAGGTGCCCGGGCCGGCAGCGGATTGCGTCTCCGACTCGTCGAACACGTCGCGGTTCCGACTCGCGACGGAGACCCGGACGACGATCCGAACGATCTCCGGCGGTACCTACGGCCTCTACGTCGCGACGGAGGTGATCCCCCCGGACGTGAACGCGATCGGAGGCTCGACGCCTCGCGTGACGCTCGCCGGTCCTGGGGGTGAGCAACTCGGCTCGATCGATGGCGACGGTAACTTCACATGGATCGAGCGGGACGTGATGGGGAGGGAAGTCGCTTCGTGGCGCGAAGGCGCATCGCGGAGCATCCGAACGCCTATCCCGGTGAGCACGATCAAGTACAACCTCGCGGGACAGGTCGTCGAGACCTGGGACGCGAACTTCCCGACCGTCGCGCAGACGAATACGTATGACGAGGCAGGCAGGCTCTCGTTCGTCACGAAGGACCCCAACACAAAGGAAGGAATCGCCTACGTGTACGGGGCGGGCGGTCTCGGGCGCGTGACGGAGGTCCGCGAGGTCACGTATCCGGGAGGCGTCACGACGGAGCGAGTGCTCGCCCAGAACCACTACGACACGGGCTACGGGCCCGACTACACGTTCGTGTCCGGAAAGCTCTCCTGGACGCTCGACGGAGACGGCAATACCTTCGTCGCGTACGCGTACGACGACGCGGGGCGCGTGTCCCGCCGAGACCAGTGGTTCGGGCCGCTCGGCCAGTCGAAGCGCTTCACGGTGAACTCGACCTACGGGGCGGACGGCCGTGTGCTCGACTCCTGCGTCGTGAACCCGTTCGACGCCTCCCGGATCTTCCGCTACAAGGTCGAGTACGACTCCGCTGGGCGCCCAGTGGTGCTGTCGGGCTCGTACCGCGCAGACTGCGGGGGGACGGACATCGCTGGGACGTCGGCGAAGATCTACGAGGCCGTCCTGGGTACGAACGTTTACGGTGCGTACGATGCGCTCGGGCGCGTGCCCGTGATGAGGGCGGACGACGGCCGCGTGGTGAGCGCGCGCGTGTACGGAGCGAACAGCGGAGCGCTCGTTCGCGAGTGCAAACGGTTCTCGAACGACGTGAGCTGCGTCGGGACGTCACTCGAAGCGCAGAAGGACATTTACCGCACCGACGCGGTGGACGCGACGTACCGCGGCGCGAAGCTCGCGAGCTACTCGGACGCGGCGACCGGGACGAGGTACCAGAACGCGTATCTCTCGAGCGGCCGGCTGCAGAACGCGATGGCGACACCGACGAGCACGGTGGGCGACCTGACGCAGGACTGGACGGCGGCGTTCGTGTTCAACGGCATCGGCAATCTCGATGGCATCGCCACAACTCGCGATGCATCGAGCGGGAACGCGCGGACGGACTACTCCTGGACGGAGCGGTACGGTTACGCGTCGACGTCTTCCGGAGAGCTGCTGGACCGGGCCGTGGCCATGACGTCGTCCGGTACCGTGCCGCCGACGAGCGCTGGGACGACGGCGTACGCGTACGATCTCCTCGGCCACCTCACGTCCGTGACGCGGAGCGCCGGAGAGAGCGAGAACCTGTACTACGCTCCAGGCGGCGAGCTCCTGTACCGGCAGATCGGCGAGCGCTTCGTTTTCTATGTCGGCGAGTACGCAACGGTCACCGCGCGCGGCGCGCCGGGGTGCGGCGCGAGCTGCACGCCGCAACTGTCAACGGTCGAGCTGGACGCCCACGTCGTCTTCGCGGGGACGCGGATCGCGAGCGTGAAGCCGTCGCGGACGCTCTACTACTACCGGACGCGCCTCGGGACGGTGATCGCGACGAGCCTCAGCGGCGGAGTTGTGGGGGCGGCGTACCGCTACGACGCATATGGTGCCCTCGATGCAGTAACGAACGAGACCGAGGCGACGCGCTCAGAGCTGGGTTACACCAATGCTTTATTGTTAAGCGGATCGCTCATTTATCTGAAGACTCGTGTTTATGACACCAAGGCGCGATTGTTTATACAGTCTGACATTGTCGACCGCCTCAGGTACGCATACGTCGCCGGCGACCCAGTCAACTCGTCAGACCCGACGGGCCTCGCAGCAATTGAGAGCGCCCCTTCGATGACGGTCTCGATAATCCAGGATGGGAGCGTGTGGCGAGTCGTCGAGCGGGATAACAACACAGGACGTTTGACGGTGACCGCCTGCTACGACGCTCAATTCCCAGGGGACACGGCAAGCCGCGCAAAGTTCGCGCAGCAGATCGCGCTTCAGAGCGAGCAGGGCTCCGTGGAATATGAGCCTGCGGCCGCACCGTCCAGTCGGGAGCAAGGGACATCGTCAGTCCGCGCGACGAGCACTAATGGAGCGTCTAGGATTCCAACCACGTTCGAGGCAAGGAAACCCGGAAAATCGCCGCCCGGCAAATGGCCGGATGAAGGTCCGCCAGAGGAGGCGGTGGGCAAGAAACCGAAATGGAACCCGGAAGGCTACTGGGAAGGAAAGGGTGATCGCAAAGTGACATGGGACGATCGATCTCACGGGACAGGTGTCGATCGTGGCAAGGGAAAGCAAGACGGACACTGGGATGACGAATCTTCGAACAACAGATGGGACCGATACGGGAACCTGCTGCCGGGCTCGCCCGATCTCAAACGGGCTGAATCCCTACGGGCAGCAGAGGCAGCGGCAGCTACGATTGGGGCCGGCTATGTGATATACCGTGTCGTACGTTTCGCGCCGTCTCTGTTTCCGGCCCTATGGCCCACTATTCCTGTGAATGCCGTGGTACCCTGAGCACCTATTATGAAGCTTCCGAAGCGCTTTGAAACGCTCATTGAGTCCGGCCCCGGAGAAGTGCCGGACTTCTGTTGGCTCGCATTCGCCGTGTGCGCGCTGGGCGAGAACCCGTGCGGCTGGTCTGGATGGATCCTTGACGGTGTATTTCGGTCAGTCGTGGGCGAACAAGCACGCGACGATTCGCGCGTATCATTGCCCAGCAGCGATTCACAGACATGCCCAAGCTGCGGCGGCACGCTCTTTCGCACGGGTCACGACGTAAGGATGGACAGATCCGCCTCTCAAGACAAACGCCTGAAGCTAGGCACGGATTACGATCTTGCCGACGACGTCGAGTACGCGTAATTCGTAACTCCTCGCCGAAGCCGGTCGTGACCAAAGGGATCCCGAAACGCCCGACCCAGAGTTCCGTCGGGCGAACGATCCGGCCGAATCGCGGACCGCGACGATCACGCCTCCGGCGGTCTGCGCCCGCTTCTGCACTGAAGCCAGCGACCGCGACGTGCAGGGTAACCGCCCGGCGGCCGACGTGTTGACTGCGAACGGCTATCGCCGACCGAAGCGGAAGGCCCGATTCACGGCGTTCGCGTCGAAGCCCGCCGGGTCGAAGTACCCGCCGAGCCAGGTGACGATGCTGTCGTGCTCCTCGTCCTTCGGCGACTTGAGTACGCGACACAGTTCCTCGTAGCCAGTCGTGCCCCCGCAGTCCTCGGGAGGGCATGCGCGCTTCCCATCAACGCAGAGCGGGTAGTGGTGGCGAGGATCGGGTTCGAGAACGTCCTCGAGGTCCACGAGGTGCTCCCAGTCGTCGCCGTAGTCGTACCGATAGAGCAGGCGCGCCCCTTTGCTCGGGAGGACTGCCGCAAGCTTCACCTTTCGCTCATCCTTGAGGTCGTCGGCGTCCTCCTCGATCCCGAACATCCCGTAGCGACCCGACCAAGTCTCGAAGCAGTGGAGGTGCGAATCGGTCCACCCCATCGCGTCTTGAAGGACGGCGTGGAACTTCGCGAGCGTCATCTCGGCTGGGACAAGGAGCCGCCGCCAGACGGCGGGAGCCGTGTCCTGGAGCGTGACCTTGAGCTGGTAGATCTTCTTCTTCGTCGCGGCCATGTCCCGCAGGCGTACATGGCCTCCGCCCGCGAGGCAATCACTGAGGGGCGGCAGGTTTCCACCGGTACGGCAGCAGCTCGTCGATCCGCGAGGCCGGATGGGTCTGCACGCGGATGAGCACGTCGGCGAGGTAGTCGACCGGGTTCACGCCGTTCGCCTCGCACGTTGCGATGAGCGAGTAGAGCCCAGCGAGGTTCTCGCCGGCCTCGTTCGTGCCCACGAAGAGGAAATTCTTACGGCCGAGCGCGGCGACACGAAGCGCGCGCTCGGAGGCGTTGTTGTCGATGGGAAGGTGCGGGTCGGTGAGGAAGAGCGTCAGCGCGTCCCACTGGCCTACCGCGTAGCTGATCGCCTCGCCCATCGGTCCTTTCGGCGGGTGCCGCGGACGCTCGGCGTCGAGCCACGCCTTGAAGTTCTCCATCACCGCGCGGCTCTCGGTCTGGCGCATCTCGAGGTGCTCGGGCGTGCCGAGGAGATCGGCATCGAGTGCGGCGCGCTCGATCCTGTAAACCTCGAGGATGAAGACCATCGCCTGTATCGCGGCGTCAGGCGCGACCGACTGGCCATCGAAGAACTTTCGCCGGACGTGCGCGAGACAGCCGGCCCGGACGCGCCGGCCCGGCAAGGTGACGCGGTCGTATCCCTTGTACGCGTCGGCGACGAGCTTACCCGCGGTGCCCTCGAGCACGCGGTCGGGCGTCTCACTCGAGCGGCTCGGCGAGAAGACGTACGCGATCATCTCACGCTCGTCCTCGTCCTTTGCGATGAAGCTCCAGAGCCAGGAGCGCCGCGTCTTCCCCTTCGCCTGCACGCGGTGCGATGTCTCGTCGGCGAGGACGATCTCCTTCTCCGCGATCACATCGAGCAGCCGGTCGGAGATGGGCTTCGTGATCTCGGCGGTCCTGTGGAAGTAGTCGCCGAGCGTCGAGTCGTTCACCTGCACGCCGACTCGGCGGTACGCCTTGGCCTGGCGGTGGAGCGGCAGGGCGTCGGCGCACTTGGAGACGGCGACCTGCGCCATGAAGGTCGGGCCGACGCGCGCCTTGTCGAAGACCTTCGTCGGCCCGTCCG
The DNA here is from genome assembly GCF_022690695.1 of Anaeromyxobacter sp. SG17. Lineage (NCBI taxonomy): Bacteria > Pseudomonadati > Myxococcota > Myxococcia > Myxococcales > Anaeromyxobacteraceae > Anaeromyxobacter > Anaeromyxobacter sp. SG17. The sequence goes on along the minus strand of NZ_JALCYX010000009.1, from coordinate 68,530 downwards.
CCGTGATGACTGTCTCGCCGCACTTGCAGCGCAGCTTCTCCTGGATGTGGAGCTGCCGCTCGACGATGGCGGGGACGAGCTCGAAGAGCTCGCTCATCGCGCCGTCGCCGAGCTTCGAGAACTCGTGCCCGCCGCACTTCGGGCAGACCTTCTGGTCCTCGCGGACCTTGTGCTCGATCTTGCGGGTGACGAGCTGGCGCTTCTTCTCCGCGTTCTCCCGACGGGTCTGCAGGGCCGCGATGCGGTCGGCCTCAGCGCGCGCGGGGTCGCGGATCGCCGTCGCGAGCGGCGTGATCTTCTCCGACCGCTTTCCAAAGACGTGCCGCTGGAGCTTCTCGACGGTGTCCTTCACCGAGGCGAACTGCTCGCTCAACGTCGAGAGCGACTCGCTCTGAGCCTGGATCGTCTGCGCCTGGGCCGCGATGGTCTTCTGGGCGGCGTCGAGCTGGATGGCGAGGCTCTCGGCCTGCTCGCGCCACTCGCAGTCGTGGTCGCCGCTCCCCATCAACCATGTTCGATCACAATCAGATCGGCTTGTCCATGGGACGGCTGGTCGGACGATCCGCCTGGGACGGCGGCTCCCAGTGCGCGGGACGTCGGACGCGGCCGAACTCGATCCCGTCGAGCAGCATTGCGAGCTGCGTCGAGTCGATCTCGACAGCCATCGTGTCCTGCCCGATGTGCGGCAGCTTGAACTGCCCGCGCTCGAGCCGCTTGTAGAGCAGGACGAACCCGCCCTTGTCCCAGGCGAGGATCTTCACCCGATCCGCCCGCCTCGAGAGGAAGACGAACAGGTGCCCGGAGTAGGCGTCCTGCCGGAGCTCCTCCTGGACGACGCTCATCAGGCCGTCGATGGACTTCCGCATGTCTATCGGGTTCTTCCCGATGAAGATGCGGACGGACCGCGGGATGGTGATCACGGGCTACAGGGCCGCGGCGAGGGCCCGGAGGTACCTGAGATCCGTTCCCGCGGGGAAGCGGACTCGGACGCCGGACGGGAGGGCCAGCTCGAGGAGATCGTCGCCAGGGGCCGCCGCGATCACCGTGGTCCGCGGCTTCGCCGCGGACGTTACCACGCGCACCGGCAGCAGACGCGAGCCCTTCTCGGCGCTCCCCTGCGCGGGGGCTTGATCAGACGACTTCGCCGCCTCCGTCACGAGCGGACGCGATTCCTTGCGGAGCCGGTAGATCCAGTACCGCAGGTGACTGAGCGAGATCCCGCGCTCCGTCGCGAACTCGCGCTGCGTCAGGTCGCTCGACTCGAAGTCTGCGACGAGCTTCGTCCACCGCGTCCGATCCTGCTCGGCCATGCCGTCCTCCGTCGTGAACGGAGGAGCATCAGCCCGGCCGGTCAGCCCCGCCAGACGTCGATCCCCGGGCGGTTACCGTGCAGGGCCGAAGCGCGATCCCTCGGACCGAATACTGGAACTCTGGGTGGGGTCTTCTGAACCAGCACATCAACAGGCCCGGTGTTCGCGCGATTACGGGCACGTACCGAGGCAATCCGGTCACCCACTATCTCGACCCGCAGACCGGACTGAACGTCATTGCCGACCCCGCTGGAAATTACGTGAGCGGCTGGCGGCTCGGGGCGGAGCAGGTCGAAAGCGTCCTCACCAACGGGAGGCTCTTCTGATGAAGACCGAATCCGGGGTCATGCTCTCGTTGACCCATGACCAGGCGCTAGTCCTTTTCGAGTGGTTGAGCAGAGAAGACGGCAGGAGCGGCCTCCCGACTGAGCATCAGGCAGAGCAGAAGGTTCTTTGGGAGGTCGAAGCTCAACTCGAGCGGGCGCTCGCAGAGCCGCTGCAGCCAGTCTATGCGGCGGCGGTTTCCGCTGCACGGGAGCGTCTGATCTCCGAGGGGACATAGACAAGCTGTTAGGCGGTAAGCGCGCGGAGATGGACGTCTGGTGGTCGATGATCCTCACGGCCCTCAACTAAGGAGAGCGCGATGCGCGAGTCGTAACACCTCGCCCCACTCCGTCGTGACGCGAGGGCGAGCGCCGTCGACAGTGGGTGCCCGCGCGCCCATCAGGGACTAAACGCCCGACCCAGAGTTCCGTCGCGCGACCGATCCGGCCGAATCGCGGACCGCGATGATCACGCCTCCGGCGGTCTACGCCCCTTCGCACCCAGGACCAGCGGCAATAGCGGCGATCCCACGGACCGAATGCTGGAACTCTTGGTGGAGTTTTCCGTTTTGGGCGACGGCCGCGGGCGGCAGCGCAGGCGAGGGCGCCGGTCGATGACCGGCGCCGCCCGTACGGCACGCTGACGCCTCCCGTCAGCGCGAATCGACGGCGCGGTAACCGATCCGCACCGCGCCCCAGTGGACCCCCCGGACGAAGATCGGCACGGACAGATCCGCCATGGTCTCGCCGGTGTCTCTCTGGTAGCGCTGGATGAGGAACGGTGCCTCGCTCCGCGCGGCGGCGAGGCCGGTCCGGTCGTTGAAGATCCGCTTCGTGCGGTTGTTCACGAGGTCGTTCGCGAGGTTCCCGGTGAGGGGCTGCGAGTAGCGCTGGTTGTGCGTGGGGAGGTAGCCGTTCCGGTCGACCATCACCGCGAACTGGATGACGGCCGACTTCGCGAGGACGCTCTCCTCGATGGGGAGGATGTCGCGATCGGAGAGGCGGTCCCACTCTGTGGTGAACTTCGGGGGATCGGTCGCCGGGATCGGGTAGTAGAGGAAGCTGAACAGCCGCTCCTTCGTGACCTCCTTGTCGATCCAGCGGTCCAGGGCCGCGGCGCAGCGCGCGGCGAAGTGGGTCGCGAGGTCGAGCATCTCGCGCTCCTGGGCCGTGAGGCCGTCGGCGGACGTCACCGTGGCCGGGATCACGCTGGGGCGCGGCTCGCCCGCGAGGGCCGGGGAGGCGGCCGCCAGCGAGAGGGCGACGATCGCGAAGCGCGTGCGGGACATGGGCACCATGGTCGATTCTCCTCGTGCGCCTAGTGGCCGAGCCGTGCCATCGCCGCCTTCATGCTGACGCGCAGGCGATCGATGGTCTTCGTGAGCTGCCCGATCTCGTCGACCGCGTCCGACTTGATGGGCGTGTCGAGCGCCTCGCCGAGGCTGATCCGATCGGCCGTCTCGGTGAGCGCCACGACGGGCCGCATCGCCCGCCGCACGACGACGAACATGGCCCCGATCGTCACGAGCGCGAAGCCGCCGAAGACGAGGAGCAGCGACAGGAGGAGCTGGCGCTTGTGCGCGCCGATGCGCTCCATCGACACGCCCACCCGGAACCCTCCCCAGTGCTTCCCCTTCACGTAGATGGGCGAGGACACGTCCCACATCGTCTCGCCGGTGTCGCGCTGGTACTCCTGCAGGAACGAGGGCTGCACGTTGCGCGCGGCGGCGATCCCCACCGGGTCGTCGAACATGCGCTTCGTCCGGTTGCCGACGAGGTCCGCCTTGGCGTCTCCGGTGAGCGGCTTCTGGTAGCGGGTGTTGTGGGTGGGCAGGTAACCGCGCTCGTCGACGCCCACCGCGAAGACGAAGTCCTCCTGCTCGAGGACCTTGTCCTCGAACACGAGCACGGCGCGATCCGTCATGGCGTCGTAGCGCGTGTGGAACTTGGGGTGCGGGCCCCAGTCGTATCCCTTGATGGGCGTGTAGCTCTGGTCGAAGACGTCGGCGACGGTGAGCTGGCCGCTGTCGATGGCGTCGTCGAAGAAGCTGCCGTACTGCCGCGCGCCGAGGGAGGCGGCGACGCGCGCCTTCTCGAGAGTGAGCTCCTCCATTCGTCGTGTCTGCCCGACGGTGATGACGGTGGCCGCGATCGCGGTGAGGACGAGGGCGAGCGCGGCGAGCTTCAGCGAGATCGTGGCGGCGAGGCTCGCGCGCACGGATCGAACGATGGACATCGACTCACCTCCCGGGCCGCCGCCAAGGCGACCCGCCTGCGGGTGAATTGCGCTAGGGCTTCTTCTCCAGCGTGCGGAACCTGAGCCGGTCTCCGGCGTCGAGCGCTTCGCGGAACGCGGCGCGGTCCGCCGCGTCCTCGATCTGGGCGGCGAGGTCGTCGACGAGCGCGCGCGACGCCGCGAGCGCGAACGGGTGCTCCGGGGAGACGCGGTGGACGCCCTCCTCCACGTAAACCTTCGAGATCGGCCCCACGTACCGGGCGAGCTCCTTCGCGCAGCGCGACAGGAACGCGGCCGAGGCGGGGTCGGCGACGGCGATCCGCGAGAGGCCGCTGCTCGAGACCTTCGACCAGCTCAGCCCGGAGTTCGCGAGGACGGGCTTCGAGTCGGAGGGGAGCACCGAGGAGGACGCGGCCGGCGGCGGCGCCGCGGAACCGCCGAGGGTCTGCGACGAGGACGCCGCTCCCCCGCCCTCGAGGGCCTTCTTCAGCTTGGCCGTGGCCACGCGGATCGCGACCGTCGCGAACGACGGGTTCAGCGCGGCGTCCGCCACGAGGGCGAGGACGTGGCTCTTCCCGTCGCGGGAGAGGCCGAGGCTGCGCAGCAGGAGCTTGCCGTCAGCGAACTGGGCGGTCATCGACTCCCAGTCGCCCTGCTGGAGCTGGACCGCGTCCACGGCCTTCACGAGCCAGCCGCTCACCTGCTGGCACAGGTCGCGGTCGTAGATCGTGCGGCCGCGATGGGCGACGAGCTGCCCGTCCGCGTCGAACACGAGCGAGGCGTTCACGCCGGGGAGGTCGAGGAGCGACTGAAGGATCGTGTCCATGGTCACCTCCGCCCCTGGAGCGCGTCGTCCCAGGCCTTCTCGATCGCGGCCAGCGCGGCCGGGCGCGCGACGCGAGCCGCGATCACGTGGCCGCCGCGCAAGAGAACGGCGTGAGCGTCCGTCGCGCCCGCGAGCGACACGCGCTCGAGGGCGCCGAGGCCGAGCTCGCTGCCCACCTGGCCGACGAGGCTCGCGAAGAACCCCATCACCGCGGCCACGCCCTCCCCATCCGGCTCCTCGACGTCGTCGAGGAACGTGCCGGCGAGGTCGCCGAGCACGGCGCTCTTCACCTCGGGTAGACCGCTGATCAGCGTCAGGTCCGACATGGGCTCGCTCCTTGCGACGGAAGGCCGGCCGTTCCGCAGTGCGACTGCCTGGTTCGCATCGGTGTCCTCACGTTCGCGACGTCCTTCCCCGCGGCCAGGGAGGAAGGCCCGCGCCACGGCGGCACGCGTCGATGACGTCGGCGACCTCGGGCGGCGGCCAGCGGTCCGGCTGCCGAGGCAGCGCCGCGGCGGCGCGCTCGGACCAGCGCTCCTCGTCGGACGCGACCCACGCGTGCCACGAGCGGAGGACGCGGCGCCGCTCCGCGGCGGCGAGCACCAGCATGTTCTCGGCGATGCAGTCCACCCGGCCGAGGACGCCGTCCGAGCGAAGCGCGAGGAGGAGCACCGCGTCCGGCGAGACCACGATGGGAGGGGCCCCGCGCGCGAGCGCCGCGTCGATGGCGCCCCGCACGTACGCCCCGATCACCTGGGGATCGAGGGACGGCACCGCGAGCTCCGGGCCGCGCCCTTCGGGGAGCTCGATGCCACCCCGAGCGAGGGCCTCGACGAGCCCGGGCGCGCCCGCGAGCAGGACCTTGAACGATCCGGACCAGCGCGCTGCCTCGAGGACCCGCGCCACCCCCGCCGCGCAGGGCGGCGCCGCGGTCACGCCGTCGAGCACGAGGAGGGGCGTCGCCCGGCGGCGCTGCTCCTCGACGAACCGCTCGACGAGCGCGTCCAGGCAGGCCTCCTCGGACGCCTCCTCCGCCATCCCCGCCGCGCGGCAGATGCCCTGGACGAGGCCGCGTGAATCGACACCGGGCGCGGCGGCCACGACGAGCGTGAGCCGCTCGCCGGCGAGCTCACGCGCGAGCTCCTGGCACAGCGTGGTGCGCCCGCTCTCGCCCGGACCGGTGAGCGCGACGAGGAGCCGTCCCTCGTCGCCGACGGCATCGGTGAGCTCTCGCCGGATCGCCGCGAACGGCTCGCCCCCGCGCGGGCCGCCGGCCTTGTCGCCGCCCACGAACGGGCGGTGGACGAACCCGAGCGCCTCCGCGAGGAGGCGCGGCGCCGGGGCAGTGGAGGGGGCGGGCGGCTGCGCCCGCGCCGACGAGGTACGCGCCGTCATCGGGGCTGCGGAGCGGGGCGACCCGCCGGCCGCCGCGATGTCCTGCAGCACCCTCCTCCCCTCCCAGAGAAGGAGCTGCGCGGACGCGTGCCGCTCCCGCGGCGCCTTCGCGAGCGCGCGAGCGAGGAGGGCGGCGCACGAGGCGGGCAGGCTCGGCACGAGGGCGCGGACGTCGGGCACGCGCTCGCGGAGGTGGCCCTGCTCGACCGCCGCGACGTCGGGACCCGGGTACGGAGGGCGGCCGGTGAGCAGGTGGAAGTACGTCGCGCCGAGCGAGTAGATGTCAGAGGCCGCAGTGGCCGCGGCGCCGCTCCAGATCTCGGGAGCGGTGTAGTAGGGCGTGCCGACGCGCAGGTGGGCGGTGCCGATGCGCAGCTCTGCCGAGCCGAGGGCCATCCCGAAGTCGCCGAGCTTCGTCACGCCGCCGTCGCCGACGAGCAGGTTCGCGGGCTTCACGTCGCGGTGGATGACGCCGGAGCGGTGAGCGGCCTCGAGCGCCGCCGCGGCCTGCAGGAGGATGTCCGTCGCCACCTCCGGAGCGAGCCGCCCCCGCGCCGCGACCACGGCCTCGGCGGAGGAGCCGACCACGTACTCCATCGCGATGTAGCAGTGATCGCCGTGCCTCGCGGCGCCGTAGATCTGGACCACCCGCGGGTGGTTGATCCGCGCGACGAGGCGGGCCTCGGTGAGGAACCACTGGACGGGGTCGTGGCCCTGCGCGTCCGCGACCCTCCACGAGAGGATCTTGATGGCGGTGGGGCGGAGCAACGCCTCGTCCTTCGCGAGGTAGACGACCCCCATGCGGCCGCGCCCGATGAGCCGCTCGAGCCGGTAGTTCCCGAGCTTCACGCCCACGAGGCGCGTCAGGTCCTCCTGCTCGGGACCGCGGGGCTCGTCCGTGGGGGAGGGCCGGTTCATGCGTAGGAGACCTAGAGCTCCACGCCGCTCGCGGCGGGGCGGGCCTGCTCGTCCATCTCCTTGAACACGTTCAGCAGCACCGCCTGGGGGTCGAGCGCGATCGAGACCTGTGCCGAGGTCTCGCCGCCCTCCGGCTCGCGGTTGAACGCGAACTCGCCGTCGGTCCAGCCGACGAGCTCGCGGATGGCGAGCGCGACCTGCTGCTCGAGCGCCTCCTTCACCGCCGCGGCGTCCGCGATGCCCTCGCGCACGAGCACCTCGCCGATCACCGGGTCCGGCTCGTCCTGCACGGCGTGCAGCGCGAGGGGCGAGACCTTTCGCGCGCGGAGGAGCAGCTCTCCCACCCTGGGCGTGCCCGGGGAGGCGCCGCCCGTGATCCAGCCGTCCCGCAGCCTGAGCGCCGCGACGCCGCGCGCGCTGCTGCACACGAGGAGCCCGGTGCGCCTGGCGCTGCGGAGGAACTCGAGCAGGTCGGGGAAGGCGAAGACGCTGAGGCGACCGGAGAACACCGCGTCGAGCGCGCCGGGCGCCTGCGAGCCGCGAGCGAGGAGGGTGGACCCGGAGAGCTGAGGCATGGGCGGCGGCTCGCGCGGCGCGGCCGGCGCGGCGGGGGACGCCACGGACGCCGCCGCCACCACGGCGCGGAGCGCCGCGGGATCCCTCGCCGGCCGCTGCGCGTGCGAGATGCACCCGAGCCCGAGCATCACCGAGGCGCGATCGCCCGGGGCGAGAGGCTGGCCGAGGAGGCCGCGGAACACGCTGCCCGCCTCCGCGTACTTGCCGACCTTGAGCAGCATCCACGCGAGCGCGTCGCGCGCGGGGACGAACCGCGGCCACGCGTTCGCGATGCGCCCGAGCGCCTGGATCGCGCGCGCGCTCGGGGGCGCGTCGTGCTCCCGCAGGTACTCGCTCGCGTCCGCGCGGCTGACGGCGTCGCCGCGGATCGCCTCGATCACGGTGCGCACGCGGTCGGCGGCCGGCGTCTCCACGGCCTCGAGGATCTTCTCCGCCGCGGCGACGTCATCCCGCAAGAGCGCCCGCCGCGCGAGGAAGACCGCCGGCTCGTCCCAGGCCGCGTCGAGCGCCGACGCGCGCGAGGCCGCCTCGGCGGCCTCATGCTCGCGCTCCAGCGAGGCGAGGGTGCGCGCCTCGGAGAGCGACACCTGCGCGGCGCCCCAGGCATCCCCGAGCCGCTCGAACAGCGCGCGGGCGTCGGCGAACCAGGCGAGGGCGCGCGACGCGTCGCGGTCCTGCGAGAGCACGTCGCCCGCGAGCCACTCCGTGACCGCCCTCGACTCGAGGTCGAGCTGGCGTCCGAGTGGGAGCGCCTCCTTCACGTGGGCCCGCGCCGAGGGGAGGCTCCCGCTCTTGAGCGCGGCGCGCGCGCTCCAGTAGAGGGCGAGCCAGCGGAAGGAGAGGTTTGGCTGCGCGCTGACGGTGAGCTCGCGGAGCGCCCGCTCCCCCCCGATGCCATCGCCCGCCAGGATGCTCCCGACGCCCTCGAGGAGGCTCTCGAGCGTGGCGGCGAGCGCGTCGCGGTCCACGGGCTCGTCCCCCGCGCGCGCCGGAGCAGAGGGCGGACGCTCGCCGAGCGCGGCCGCGAGCGTCACGGCCTCGCTGAGGTGGCCGCGCACCATCGCGCGGCGCAGGGCCGCGAAGCGGTCGCTCTCGGCCGAGCGGAGTCTCGGCCCGGACGCCGACGCGGCCTGGCCGCCGGTGGCGCCGCTCGCGACGGGCGGCGAAGGGATCGGAGGCGGCGTGGGCCGGGTGAGCCGCGGGGCGGGCACCGCGACGGCCTCGCGCGACCACTGGTGGAGGGCCGCCTCCACGGCCTTGGTCGCCTTCGAGGGGTCGAGCGCGAGCCGGAGGAACCCGTCCGCCCGGGCGGCGATCGCGGTCGCGCTGCCCGTGCACTTGAGGAGCACCGACTCGAGCCGGGAAAGCTTCGCGGCCTCGCCCGCGGCGGTGAGCGCGTTCAAAGCCGCGGCCGTCTGCGCGGCGAGGTCCGCCGCGGCCGGCGTGCCGGGCGACGCGTCGAGGAGCGCTCCGCGCGCGTCGCCGAGGAGGCCGCCTCGCACCTCGGGCATGGCGCGGAGCTGCTCCGGGAGCGTCATGGGCCGCCTCGCCGAACGAGGGCGCTGCACCGGGGCCGCGAGCTCCCGTCGCCCGACGACGCGAAGGCCTCGTCGGTGAGAACGCGCTCTGGCGAGGACGTGAACATCGTTCCCTCGGGTCCGGGTCGTGCCGCGCCACCGGGCGACGGCCTGCGACAAGACGCCGCGATGTTAGGGAGCGCTGTTTCAGCATGTCAATGCGACCATTCACTACCAGTTTATCGGTCGATATCAGACCGTCCCTCGCTCGCGCGACAGGTCGGAGCGGCGTGCGCGGGCCCATCGGCTCCAAGGGCGCCGAACTCCTGGAGCCGGGTCCCACAGAGACCGACCGCGCCCCACCTTCGCGGACACACGCACGCGCCCGACCCAGCGGCGCGCACGCGCACGCCCGACCCAGAGTTCCGTCGCGCGAACGATCCGGCCGAATCGCGGAACGCGACGGTCACGTCTCTATCCGGATTCCCTGGTGCGACCTATTCCTCGGAGCGACCCGTGCCGCCACGATCGCGGTCGTACCGTCTCGTGAGCGGAAACGGCGGCAACCAGGACTCGCGACGGACGATCCAGCTCTCGTAGGTCGGCATCAGCTGGTCCGGGGCATCCAGGGATCCCAGGTTCACCTCGACCTCGTCTGCGGTGCGTCCAAAGACGGACGAGCCGCAGCGGAGACAGAAGAACCGACCGGCGTAGTCGCCGGTCTCGCCCTCGATCGTCACCGCATCCTGAGGAAACACCGCAGAAGCGTTGAAGAGGGCCCCGTGATGCTTGCGACAGTCGAGGCAGTGACAGATGCCGACGCGGTACGGGCGTCCCGATGCCACGATGCGGACGTTGCCGCACAGGCAACCGCCGGTGAATCGGTCCATGCTCCGTCTCCTCTCGAGCCGGTCGGGGGGCAGTGACGTGCGCGGCTGCGAAACCTCTCCGCCCGGCTGTTCTGTCCCGATATGTGACCGGCCCGCGGTCTACCCCGCCACCCGCTCCAGCCCGCGCACGAGGAAGTAGATCGCGTCCGGGTGGTGCAGGACGATCGCCGAGGTCGACGCCTCCGGCACCATCTGGTTCGCCTCGGTGAGCGAGACGCCGATGGTCCGGTCGGGCTCGAGCAGCTTCCAGACCTGACGCTGGTCGGCGAGGTCCGGCCAGGACGGATAGCCCGGCGAGTAGCGCTTGCCCTGGCCGTCGGGGAGGCCGAGCTCCTTCCGCACCTGGCGGTGCCAGTACTCGGCCATCGCCTCGGCGGTCTCGACGGCGAGGCCGTGGAGGAAGAGCGCGTGGGTGTAGTCGCCCCGCTCCTGCGCCTCGTGCGCGATCCTGGAGGCCTGGTCACCCACCGTGACGACCTGGAAGGCGCACACGTCGGAGCCGCGCTCCTCGCGGAACCAGTCCGCCATGCAGAGGTTCCGGTCGTCGGGCTGGCGCGGGAGCTTCAGGCGCGCGACCTCGGCCTTTCGGTGCACGGGGTCGAGCACCACGAGGTCGTTCCCCTCGGCGTGGCAGGGGAAGTACCCGTAGACGACCTTCGGCACGAGCCAGCCCTGCGCCTGGGCCTCGCTCTTCAGCTCCTCGAGCTTCGGCCCAAACTCCTCGCGGATGAGCTTCTCGTACTCCTCGCCCTTCGCCTTCACGCCCCACTGCAGCTTGAAGAGCTCCGGCAGGTCCAGCATCGGCCACACGTCGGCGAGCGCGATCTGCCCGGCGGGCACCACGCGCGGCCCCCAGAACGGCGGCGCCGGGACGCGCGGCGCGGCCGCCACGGACGACCCGCGCTTCGTGGGCGCGGGCGGCGGCGCCGGGGAGGCCGGCAGGTCGCGGTTCGCGATGGCCTTCTGCAGCACCCCGTGCTTGAGCGCGTCGCGCTTCGCCGGATCGACGAGCTGCTCCACGATCTCGAGCCCCTCGAAGGCGTCCTTCGCGTAGAAGACGCCGCCCGCGTAGGGCGTTCCGCCCTGCGTGAAGTGGGTCTTGTAGCCGAAGCGCCGGTTGATGGCCGCGCCGCCGATGATGATGGGGAAGGCGAGGTTCCGCCGGGCGAGCTCCTCCACGCAGAACGGCATCTGCTTGGAGGTTGAGACGAGCAGGGCGGAGAGGCCGATGGCGTCGGCGTTGGTGGCGACCGCCTTCTCGATGACGGTCGCGACCGGCACCTGCTTGCCGAGGTCGTGCACCGTGAAGCCGTTGTTCGAGAGGATGGTCTTCACGAGGTTCTTGCCGATGTCGTGGACGTCCCCGTAGACGGTCGCGAGCACGACCGTGCCCTTCGTCGAGCCGGCCTTCTTCTCGAGGAACTGCTCGAGGTGGGCGACCGCCTTCTTCATCACCTCCGCCGACTGGAGCACGAAGGGGAGGATGAGCTCGCCCGCGCCGAACCGGTCGCCGACGTCCTTCATGGCCGGCAGGAGCACCTCGTTCAGCACCGAGACCGCCGAGCGGCGGGTGAGCGCGTCGTCGATGAGGGCCTCGATGCCCTCCGGGCGGCGGTGCAGGATCTGGAGGTGGATCCGCTCCTCCGCGCTCTTCCCGCCCGCGCCGGCGAGCGGGTCCACCGCCGCCTTCTCGGGCGCGCCCTTCGCGCCGAAGTGGGCGATGAGCCGCGCGAGCGCGTCGGGGCGGCGGTCGAAGAGGAGGTCCTCGGCGAGCGCGCGCTCCTCCTCCACGATGGCGGGGTAGGGGCGGATGTCCTTCGGGTTCACGATGGCGAGGTCGAGGCCCGCCTGCACCGCGTGGTAGAGGAAGACCGAGTTCACCACCTCGCGGGCGCCCTTCGCGAGGCCGAACGAGACGTTCGAGACGCCGAGGGTGGTGAGGACGCCCGGGTTCTCCGCCTTGATGCGCCGGATCCCCTCGAGCGTCTCGAGCGCGCTCCGGCGGTACTCCTCGCCGCCGGTGGCGAGCGTGAAGGTGAGCGCGTCGAACACCAGGCTGTCCGGCGGGACCCCGTAGTCCGTCGCGATCGCCACGGTGCGCCGGGCCACCTCCGCCTTGCGCTCGGCGGTCTGGGCCATGCCCTTCTCGTCGATGGTCATCGCGACCACCGCCGCCCCGTAGCGCCGCGCGAGCGGGAGGATCCGCTTCACGCGCTCGCCCGACTTCTCGAGGTTCACCGAGTTCACGATGCAGCGGCCCGGGTACACCTTGAGCGCGCCCTCGACCACGTCCGCCTCGGTCGAGTCGATCATGAGCGGCGCGTCCACCGACTGGGCGAGGAGCTTCGCGAGGGTGCGCATCTGCGCGCCCTCGTCGTCGCGCTCGTTGAGCGCCACGCAGACGTCGAGCACGTGGGCTCCGGCGTCGACCTGGCCGCGCGCGATCTGCACGAGCCCGGCGTAGTCGTCGGCGAGGAGCAGCTCCTTCACCTTCTTCGAGCCCTGGCTGTTGAGCCGCTCGCCCACGATGAGCGGCCGGGGCTCCATGGCGAGCGGGACCGCCTTCATGGCGCTCGACAGCTCGGCCGCGGCCCGCGGCCGGGACCGGCGCGGCGCGCGCAGGCCACGCACCCGCTCGACGACCTTGCGCATGTGCTCGGGCGTCGTCCCGCAGCAGCCGCCCACGATCTCGACCCCGTACTCGGCGATGAACCCGGCGAGCGCGTCGGCGAGCGCGTCCGGCGAGAGCTTGTAGACCGCGTGCCCGTCCTCGTTCTCGGGCATGCCGGCGTTCGGCAGGACCGAGACGTAGTGGGAAGACCGCTCCGCGAGGTAGCGCACCGAGGCGCGCATCTCGGCGGGCCCGGTCGAGCAGTTGAGGCCGATGGCGTCCACCGGCAGCCGCTCGAGCGTGGCGAGCGCGCTCGCGACGTCGGTGCCGAGCAGCATCCGGCCGTTCGCGTCGATGAGGGTGGGCTGGGCGATGATGAAGACGTCGCGCAGGCACTCCTTGCGGCAGGCGTCGGCGGCGAGCACGGCCGCCCGCAGCTCCAGCATGTCCTGCTGGGTCTCGATGATGATCGCGTCGACGCCTCCCTCCACGAGCCCCTTCGCCTGCTCGAAGAAGATCCGCTCGAGCGCGTCGGAGGTGATGTTCCCGAGCGCCGGGTCCGAGGAGGACGGCAGCATGCCCGTCGGCCCGATGGAGCCGGCCACGAAGCGCGGGTGCTCCGGGCCGTGGAAGCGCTCCGCGGCCCGGCGGGCGAGGATCGCCGCGCGGAAGTTCACCTCGTAGGTCCGGTGCCCGAGGCCGTACTCGTCGAGCTTGAGGCGCGAGGAGCCGAACGTGTTCGTCTCGACGACGTCGCAGCCGACCGCGAAGTAGCGCGCGTGGATGTCCTCCACGAGGTCCGGGCGGGTGAGGGTGAGGAGATCGTTCGCGCCCTCCTTGCCGCCGAACTCCGCGGCGGTGAGCTGGTGGCGCTGGATCTGGGTGCCCATCGCGCCGTCGAACACGAGGGGGCGGCGGTCGATGGCTTCGCGGAAGGTCACGGGGCGGTCCTCGAAAATGGCAGGCCCGCGCGAGCGGCGCGGGCCGTCCTCGACTGATAGCACCGCCATGCGCGTCGATCGAGCGCGCGGACGCCAGGCGCCGGGGTCCGACGGCCCGGCGGACCCGCGGGCGAGGCCCCGCCGGCCCGCCCGCTGCCCCGTCCTGGGCGGGCGACTACGATCCAGCCATGCTCCACGAGGCGCGCCACTGGCAGCCCGCCGCCGACGGGCGGGTGCTCTGCTCGCTCTGCCCGCGCGCCTGTCGCATCGGGGAGGGGCAGGCCGGGTTCTGCTTCATCCGCCAGAACCACGGCGGCCGGCTCCTCACCGCCGGCTACGGCCGCTCGACTGGCTTCGCGGTCGATCCGATCGAGAAGAAGCCGCTCGCGCACTACCTGCCCGGCTCGAGCGTCCTCTCGTTCGGTACCGCGGGCTGCTGCCTCGGGTGCCGCTTCTGCCAGAACTGGGACATCTCCAAGGCCCGCCTCGACGCGAGCGCCGCCGAGGACGCGTGGACGCCGGAGCGGGTGGTGGACCTCGCCGTCGCGCGCGGCGCCCTGGGGATCGCCTTCACCTACAACGATCCCATCATCTGGGCGGAGTACGCCATCGACGTGGCCCGCGAGGCGCACGCGCGCGGGCTCTTCACCGTGTTCGTGACGAGCGGCTACGTGGCCGGCGAGGCCCGGGCCGAGATCTTCCGCCACATGGACGCCACGAACGTGGACCTGAAGGCGTTCACCGAGGACTTCTACGCGCGCATCACCCTCTCGCACCTCGCGCCGGTCCTCGACACGCTCGCCTGGCTCGCGCGGGAGACGGACGTCTGGGTCGAGGTGACGAATCTCCTCATCCCGGGCCTGAACGACGCGCCTGACGAGACGCGGCGGCTGGCCGACTGGGTGGCGGAGCACATGGGCCCGGACGTTCCCGTGCACTTCACGGCGTTCCACCCCGACTACAAGCTGCTCGACCGCCCCCGGACGCCGCCCGCGACGCTCACCCGCGCGCGCTCCATCGCCCGCGCCGCGGGGCTCCGCCACGTCTACACCGGCAACGTCCACGACCCCGAGGGCCAGACCACCTACTGCCCGCGCTGCGGCGCGCGCGTCATCGAGCGCGACTGGCACGCGGTGCGGGCGGTGCGGATGAAGGGCGGCGCCTGCGCCGAGTGCGGCGAGCGGATCGCCGGGCGCTTCGCGGAGGGGGAGGTCGCCCCGACCGCGGGAAGGCGCGTGATGCTGGGGTTGCCGGAGCTCTGAGCGCGCCCGCTACGGCTGCTCGAGCGAGATCCCGCAGGCCGCCTTGGCGTCCGTGGTGTTGATCCACTCGCAGAACTTCGTGCCTTCCGGCGCGTGACAGGTGCCGAGCCAGGCGTCGCACTGCTTCTGCTTCGTGTCGCCCGCGCCGACCGAGGAGAGCCGGTCCTCCGCGCCGCGCTGGCAGGCGTCGCGCGCGCTGCCGCCGCCGGCGCACTCGCACAGGCGGTTCGCGAGCTCCTGGCAGGGCTCGGTGCAGGCGGAGAGCGCGACGAGGGCGAGGGCGGCGAGGAGGGCGCGCATCGAGCCGGGGAGGATCACCTGGGGCGCCCGCGCCGTCAAGGCGTGTGGGTGGCGGCCGTGAATGCCGCCCGCGCGCCGCCCGTCTGCTATCTAGCTCACCATGATCGCCGCCCTCGCCGCCCTGCTCCTCGCCGCCGCCCCGCCCCCCGCGGACGCGGGCGCGCTCGCCAAGAAGGTCCAGACCTTCTACGAGCGCACCCGCGATCTCGAGGCGCGCTTCCAGCAGACCTACACCTACTCCGGCTTCGGCCGGCGCCAGGTCTCCGCCGGAACGCTCCGGGTGAAGAAGCCCGGGATGATGCGCTGGGACTACGAGACGCCCTCCTCGAAGACCGTGGCGGTGAAGGGCTCGCGGCTCGTGCAGTACGAGCCGGAGGAGAACCAGGCCTACGTGGACGAGCACTTCGACGCGACCGCCATGAGCGCGGCGGTCACGTTCCTCCTCGGCAAGGGCGACCTCGCCCGCGAGTTCCACCTCTCGGTGGACGGCGCGGGAGCGCTCCTGCTCCGCCCCAAGGAGGAGGATCCGCGCGTCGATTCGATCGCGCTCACGGTGGGCCCCGACGGCGAGGTGCGCGCCACGCGCGTCGTGGACGGGGCCGGCAACGTGAACGAGATCCGCTTCGAGAAGGTGAAGCGCAACGCCGGGCTCGCCGACTCCGCCTTCGAGCTCAAGCTGCCGAAGGACGTCCGGAGGATCGCGCCGCCGGGGGCGGAGCGGTAAAGAAGGGGGATGGCCCCTCCCGCTCCCATCCTCGTCGCGAAGAGCACCGAGGAGCTCCTGCTCCTCCCGGCGCTCGCGAACCGGCACGGCCTCGTCGCAGGGGCGACCGGCACCGGCAAGACCGTCACCCTGCGCGTCCTCGCCGAGGGCTTCAGCCGCCTCGGCGTGCCGGTGTTCCTCGCCGACGTGAAGGGCGACCTCTCCGGGCTCGCGCGCCCAGGCGGCGACTCGCCGAAGCTCGCCGAGCGCGCCCGCGAGCTGGGCCTCGCCCTCACTCCCGAGGCGAGCCCGGTCGTCTTCCTCGACGTTTACGGGGAGGCCGGCCACCCGCTGCGGACCACCATCTCCGAGATGGGCCCGCTGCTGCTCGCGCGCGTGCTCGGGCTCAACGAGACCCAGGCCGGCGTGCTGCAGATGGCGTTCCGGGTGGCGGACGAGGGGGGGCTCCTCCTCCTCGACGTGAAGGACCTGCGCGCGATGCTGGAGCACCTCACGGAGCGCGCCGCCGAGCTGCGCGCGCGCTACGGGAACGTCTCCTCGGCGAGCGTCGGCGCGATCCAGCGGGCGCTCCTCGCGCTCGAGTCGCAGGGCGCCGACCGGCTCTTCGGCGAGCCGGCCCTCGCGCTCGAGGACCTGCTCCGCACCGACCTCTCGGGCCGGGGGCAGGTGACGGTCCTCCACGCGGAGCGGCTCGTCCGCTCCCCGCAGCTCTACGCGACGCTCCTCCTCTGGCTCCTCTCCGAGCTGTTCGAGCAGCTCCCGGAGGTGGGCGACCCGGAGAAGCCGCGGCTCGTGTTCTTCTTCGACGAGGCGCACCTGCTCTTCGAGGACGCTCCGGACGAGCTACGCGCCAAGATCGAGCAGGTGGTGCGGCTCGTCCGCTCGAAGGGGGTCGGGGTCTACTTCGTCACCCAGAGCCCGCTCGACGTGCCGGACGCGGTGCTGGGCCAGCTCGGCAACCGGGTGCAGCACGCGCTGCGCGCCTTCACGCCGCGCGATCAGAAGGCCGTGCGCGCCGCGGCGGAGACCTTCCGCGCGAACCCCGGCCTCGACGTCGAGGCCGCCATCACCCAGCTCGGCGTGGGCGAGGCGCTCGTGTCCTTCCTCGACGCGCGCGGCACGCCCGCGCCGGTGCAGCGCGCGCTCGTCGTGCCGCCCCGCTCACGGCTCTCGCCGCTCACGCCCGAGGAGCGCGCCCAGGTGATGGCCGCCTCGCCGCTGCGCGGCCGCTACGACGCCCCCGTCGATCGCGAGTCTGCCTACGAGCGGCTGCAGCGGCGCGCGACGGAGCGGGAGGCAGAGGGGGAGCGTCCCGGGCCCGCGGGCGGTGCGCCGCGCGGCCGGCAGGACGCGGGCGCGCTCGGCCAGGCCGGCGACATGCTCGGCAAGATGGCCACGAGCGCCATGCGCGCCGCGGGGACCCAGATCGGCCGCGAGATCATGCGCGGGATCCTGGGCTCCATGTTCGGCGGGGGCCGCCGGCGCTGAGCCGGGGCCTGCGGTCAGCGCCGCCCGAGCCGCAGCCGCACGCCGAGCGCGACGAGCTGCAGGCCGGCGGCGAGCATCGCACCCGGGCGCAGCTTCGAGCCGCCCACGTCGCGCCAGGCGAGGAGCGGCACCTCCTCGAACGCGTCCTCCCCGAGGGGCGCGACGCCGGGGCCGCCGGCGCGGAGGCGCGCGAGGAGCTCCACGTCGAAGATCCAGCGCGTGCGGAACGGCGCCTCGAGCGCGGCCGCGAGCGCGGGCGTCGCGCGGAAGAGCTTCGCGCCGCACTGGGTGTCGTAGACCGCGAGGCCGAGGGCGAGCGAGGCGAGCGTCGCGAACACGCGGCCGAGGTAGTGGCGGAGCGGCTGACGCTCGATGCGCCTGCCGAGGAGCCGCACGCGCGAGCCGAGCACCGCCTCGCGCCGCGAGCCCCGCGCCGTGTCCACGAGCCGGACGAGCTCGTCGACCGGCGTCGAGAGATCGGCGTCGGCGTAGCCCACCACCGCGGCGCCGCCCGCCAGCGCCCGGCGGAGCCCCTCCCGCACCGCCTCGGCCTTGCCGCGGTTCCGGGGGAGGAGCACGACGGAGATCCGCGCGGGCTCCGCGCGGCGGAGCTCGTCGAGCACCGCCACGGTCCCGTCGGTGGAGCCGTCGTCCACGAGCACGAGCGAGAGGCCCTCGCGCGCGCGGGCGAGCCGGAGGAGCTCCTCGCGCTGGAGCCGCACCGCCTCGTTGAAGCAGGGGATGACGAGCGCTACGGCTTCCGGCATAGGGCCCAGTAGCTCAGGCCGGGCAGGTCGAGCCCGAGCCGCGAGAGCAGGAGCGAGAGGGACGCGTCGAGCGCGAGCGCGCCGCGGACGGCGGCCGTCACGGCCGCGGGCGCGTCCCACTCGCCGAGGTCCTTCGGCGGGGGCGCCGAACGGGAGAGGCGCTCGAGCGCGACCTGCGCCGCCCGCGGCGCGACGAGGGCGTGGAAGAGGCCGCCGCCGCGGACCACCTCGAGCCCGGCGCGCGCGAGGACCGCCCGCGCGGCCCGCGGCGCGTAGCGGCGGTGGTGCCGGAGCTTCACGTCGTGGCTCGAGAAGAGGGCGGGCCAGGCCGGCACCGACACGAGCGCGTGCCCGCCGGGCGCGAGCCGCGCCTCGACCACCTCGGCGAGGAACGCGGCGTCGTCCTCCACGTGCTCGAGCACGTCGAGGAGGAGGGCGAGCCCGAACGCGCCCTCCGGCGCGGCGCGGGTGAAGCGCAGGCCTGCCGACGGGGCGAAGGCCTCCGAGGCGAGGTGCGCGTCGGTGTAGTTCGTGTCCCAGCAGGTGACGGACGAGCCCTCGGCGAGCGCCTCGGTGAGCCGGCGGGAGAAGAAGCCGTCGCCCGCGCCCACGTCGAGCACCGCCACGCCCGGCCCGAGCAGGCCCGCGCCGCGCAGGACCCGCAGGAAGAAGGCGACCCGCGCCTCCTCCCAGGGGTGGCGCCGGACGGGGGCGCGCTCGAGCTCCAGGAGATCCATCGTCGGCGGAGACTTTCGCGCGTTCGGGGCCGCGAGGCCAGCCCGTTGACACTCCCATCGCGCGCGCGGATCCTCGCGCCCGCGTGCAACGGATGTCCCCCGGCGCCCCCGACGAGAAGGGATCCGCTCCCGGCGTCCCGGCGGGAAGGGCGGGCGGGCGACTCGCCCCCCTGCGCGCGCGCCTCGCGCCGCACGCCCCCGCGCTCGTCGCGGGGCTCGCGGGCGTCGGCTGGCTCGCCTGGAACGCCGGTGGCCTCGCCCTCGCCGCGCCGGGGAACGTCCGCTGGCTCCTGGGCAGCGACTTCGGGGCGAGCTACGTCGGGTGGCTCTTCTTCCGCTCGGCGCCGTTCGAGCTGCCCCTCGGCGCGAACCCGCTCTATCCCTTCGGCGTCGGCTCGACGCTCGGCTTCACCGACTCGCTCCCGCTCGTCGCGGTGGTCCTCCGCCCGCTCGCGGCGCTCCTCCCGCAGGACTTCCAGTACGTGGGGAGCTGGCTCGTCGTCGCCTTCGCGCTGCAGGGGTTCGTGGGCGCGAAGCTCGCGCGGCTCGCGACGCCGGACCGCGTCGCCCAGGCGCTCGGCGGGGCGCTGTTCGTGCTCGCGCCGCCGCTCCTCCACCGGCTCGTGGGCCCGAGGACGGGGCACGCGAGCCTCTGCGCGCAGTGGATCCTGCTCCTCGCCCTGTGGCTCGCGCTGGCGCCCGCGCGCGAGGACGCGCCCCGGCTCCGCGCGAGGGTCGCCGCGGCGCTCCTCCTCGTCCTCGCCGCGGCGGGGGTGCACCCGTACTTCGTGGTGATGGCGTCCGCCCTCGCCGCGGCCCTCCTCGCGCGGATCGTCCTCGTCGAGCGGCGCGGGGGCGCCTCGCTCCTCGCGGGCGGCCTCGCCGCGATCGCGCTCGCGGCGGGCGCGGGGCTCGCGCTCTTCGGCTTCCTCGTGAGCGGGGTGCGGGCGCGCGCGAACGGCTTCGGCTACTTCTCGGCCGACCTCGCGACCCTCGTGAACCCCATGGGCTGGTCGCGTGTGTGGGCGGGGCTCCCGGTCCACGCCGGCCAGTACGAGGGGTTCGGCTACCTCGGCGCGGGCGTCCTGCTCCTCCTCGTCCTCGGCGCCGTCCTCGCCGCCGCGCGGCGCCGTCCCCCCGCCGCCGTCGCGCTCGCCCGTGTGGCGCCGATCGTGGTGATCGCGCTCGTGCTCGGCTTCTTCGCGCTCTCCGGCACCGTGCGGGCGGCGGGAGAGGTCGTCGGGCGGCTCCGCTTCTACGAGGCGGTGCCCGCGCTCTCCGGCACCTTCCGCTCGTCGGGCCGCTTCGTCTGGCCCCTCCACTACCTGCTCCTCCTCGGCGGGATCGGCCTCGCCGCGGTGGCGCTCGGCGAGCGGCCGCGCGCGCTCCGGGGCGTGCTCGCGCTCGCGGTGGTGGCGCAGGTGCTCGACGTGAGGCCGCCCGCGCCGCTCCGGCTCGCCCCTTCGTTCCCGCCTCCCGCGCCGGAGTGGGCGCTCGCGGAGGGTGCGTACCGCCACGTCTCGATGTTCCCGCCCTACCTCCTCGCCGGCGGGGACCCCGTCGCGCCCGAGCCGGAGCTCTGCGGTCCGCACCTGCACCCGCCGGACAGCTACCTGCCGCTCGCGGAGGCGGCGTATCGCCTGGGCGCCACCTTCGACGCCGCGTACGCCGCCCGCCTCGATCCCGGGCGAGCGATCACCGCATGCCGGGCGACCCGCCGCGCCGTCGAGGCCGGCACGCTCGATCCCGCGACGATCTACGTCGTGCACCCGAGCGCCATCGCTCGCTTCCTCGCGGCGGGCGCGGACTGCGGCGCCGTCGGCGACGATCGGGTGTGCGTCGCTCGGGGGCGGCGGGATCCCTTCGCCGAGGCGCTGCGGGCGCACCCGCTGCGCTGAGAGCTCAGCCGACGACGGGGAGGCCACCGCGGCGGCGCGGGCCTGCGTCGCGGGGTTCCGCCTGGGGAAGCGGGCGTCGCGCCCGCTCCGGATCGCGCGCCACCACGCGGCCGACGAGGTCGTACTCGGAGGCGTCGGTGATCTCGACGGTGGCGAGCTCGCCGGGGTAGGCGACCCCGTCGTTGATGTAGGTGATGCCGTCGATCTCCGGCGCCTGCTGCGCGTGGCGGCCGGCGAGGAGGTGCTCGGTCTCCTCCGAGCGCCCCTCCACGAGCACCTCGAGCTGCCGGCCGATCATCGCCTGCTGGTGGTCGCGGGAGATCTCCTGCTGGAGCGCCATGATGCGATCGCGGCGGGCGCGCTTCACCGCCTCCGGGAGCTGCCCGTCCATCTCCGCCGCGGGCGTGCCGTCCTCGGGCGAGAACTCGAACACCCCGAGCCGCTCGAAGCGCTGCTCCTCCACGAAGCGCACGAGATCCTCGAAGTCCTCCTCCGTCTCGCCGGGGAGCCCGACGATGAGCGAGGTCCGCAGCGCGATGCCGGGCACGCGCGCCCGAAGGCGAGCGAGGAGCTCGCGCAGGAACACCGAGTCGCGGCCGCGCTTCATCGAGCGGAGCAGCCGGTCGGAGGAGTGCTGCAGCGGCATGTCGAGGTACTTCACGATCTTCGGCTCGCGCGCGATCACGTCGACGAGCGCGTCCGGCACGTCGCGCGGGTACGCGTAGTGGAGCCGCAGCCAGCGGATGCCGTCCACCTTACACAGCTCCGGCAGGAGGTGGTGCAGGCGGACCTTGCCCGGCAGGTCGTAGCCGTAGGCGGTGAGGTCCTGCGCCACGAGCGAGAGCTCGACGGTGCCCTGCGCCGCGAGCGCGGCCGCCTCGGCCACGACGTCGTCCACCGGCCGCGAGCGCTGCGCGCCGCGGAGCTTCGGGATGATGCAGAACGCGCAGGCGTTGTCGCAGCCCTCGGAGATCTTGAGGTAGGCCGTGTGCGAGGGGAGCGAGTTCACCCGCGGCGTCGAGGCGGAGTGGACGAAGTCCGGGTCGGGCACGACGAGCCGCTTCGCCTGCGCGTCCGAGACGACGCGGGCGATGTCGGCGTAGGCGCCGGTGCCGAGGAAGTGGTCCACCTCCGGCAGCTCGGCCGACAGCTCCTCGGCGTGACGCTGCACGAGGCAGCCGGTCACGACGAGCTTCTTGCAGCGCCCCTCCTGCTTCATGCCCGCGAGCTCGACGATGGCGTCGACCGACTCCTCCTTGGCGCTCTCGATGAACCCGCAGGTGTTCACCACGATGACGTCCGCCTGGGCGGGGTCGCGCTCGAGGCGGTAGCCGGCGCCCGTCAGGGTGCCGAGCATGACCTCGCTGTCCACCCGGTTCTTCGGGCAGCCGAGCGTGTGGAGGTAGACGCGGGTGGTGGTCATCGGGGCGCCCGATCTAACAGACGGGGTGGGCGCGGACAATCCGCGGTGAGCGGGCGGGCGGGGGGTAGGTCTCTCACTCCCTGAAGTTCTGGAACTGCAGCGGGACGCCGAGCGCTGCGCCGCGGATGGCCTGCATCGCCGCCTGCAGGTCGTCCTTCTTCTTCCCGGTGATCCGCACCGCCTCCCCCTGGATCGCCGCCTGCACCTTGAGCCCGCTCTCCTTCACGAGCGCCACGATCTTCTTCGCGTCCTCCTGCTTGAGCCCGCGCTTCAGCTTCACGAGCTGTCGCACCGAGCCGCCGGAGGCGGGCTCGACCTTCTGCGGGTCGAGGCCCTCGAGCGGGACGCCTCGCTTCGCGAGCTTCTCCATGAGCACCTGCAGGGCCGCCTCGGCGCGCCCCTCGGAGGCCGCCTTCACGACGACGTGCAGGTCCTTGTCGCGCTCGAGGTCCGTGTTCGTGCCCTTGAAGTCGAAGCGCTGGAGGATCTCCTTCCGCGCCTGGTTGAAGGCGTTCTCCACCTCCATGAGGTTCAGCTCGGAGACCACGTCGAAGCTCGGCATAGACCGCTGTTCCTCCCCGCGCGTCGCCGCGCCTTAGAGCTCCAGCACCACCGGCAGCACCGTGGGCCGCTTCCCCGTAGCCCGCTTCAGCGAGCGGCGGACCGCGACCCGGAGCGTCTCCTGCACCTCCTCGACGGAGAGGCGGGCCTGCGGCGTGAGCTCGTCGAGCGCGCGCAGCGCCTCCGCCCGGAGCTCGTCCTCCGCCCCCTCGAACCCGGCGACGCCGCGGGCGAAGAGCTCGGGCCCGCGTATCACCGCGCCGGTCGCCTTGTCCACGACGAGCACCGCGATGCAGAGCCCCGCCTCCGCGAGCAGGCGCCTGTCCTTCACCACCATCGCGCCGATGTCCTGCCCGAGCAGCGCGTCGCGGTCGGTGTAGACGCGCCCCACCGGGACCGGCTCCGCGAGCACGCTCACCCCGCCGTCGCCGAGCTCGAGCACCTGCCCGTCGAGGAGCAGGTGGCGCCCGCGCACGCCCTCGGAGGCGGCGTGGGCGGCGTGGCGGGCGAGGTGGCGGTACTCACCGTGAATGGGCACGAAGTGCTCGGGGCGGGCGAGCGCGATGAGGCGCCGCTGCTCGGCCTCCTGCGCGTGCCCGGAGACGTGGAGCGGCCGCAGCCCCTCGTAGGCCACCTGGGCGCCGCGGCGGCAGAGCGCGTTCACGACCTCGCCCACCGCGACCTCGTTGCCGGGGATGAAGCGCGAGGAGAGGATGACGAGGTCGCCCGGCGCGAGGTCGAGGTCGGGGTGCTCGCCGCGCGCGAGCCGTGAGAGGGCGCTCCGCGGCTCACCCTGGGTGCCGGTGGTGAGGACGCACAGCTCCTTCGGCGGCAGCTCGCGCGCCTCGGGGAAGCCGACCGGCATCCAGGCGGGCAGATCGAGGTACCCGAGCGACTGGGCGAGCCGGACGTTCGACTCCATCGAGCGGCCGAGGAGCGCCAGGCGGCGTCCGAAGGCGCGGGCGGCGTTCGCGACCTGCTGGATGCGGTGGATGTTGGAGGCGAAGCAGGCGACGAAGACGCGCCCGGGAGCGCGCTCGAAGGCCTCCTCGAGCGCGGCGCCGACCTCCGCCTCGGAGAGCGAGGAGCCGGGGCGCTCCGAGTTCGTCGAGTCGGAGAGGAGGAGCCGCACCCCGCGCGCGCCGAGCGCCTCGACGCGGGCGAGGTCGAAGCCGGGCCCGGCGATGGGCCGCGGGTCGATCTTGAAGTCGCCGGAGTGGACGATCGTCCCCTGCGGCGTGGAGAAGGCGAGGCCGCACGCGTCGGGGATGGAGTGGGTGACGGCGTAGAACTCGGCCGCGAGCGGCGACGCCTCCCCCGCCGGCCGCAGGTCGCCGGGCGCGACCTCGCGCAGGTCCGCTGCGACGCCCGCCTCGTCGAGCCGCGGGCGCAGGAGCGCGAGCGTGAAGCGCGTCCCGTACACCGGCGCCTTCACGTCCCGGAGCAGGAAGGGTAGCGCGCCGATGTGGTCCTCGTGCCCGTGCGTCAGGTAGATGGCGCCCACCTGCTCGCGCCGCTCGCGCAGCCAGCCGAGGTCGGGGGCGATGAGGTCGACGCCGATCGGCTCGTTCGGGAAGAGGATGCCGCAGTCGACCACGGCGATCCGGCCGTCGGCCTCGATCGCCATGCAGTTCATGCCGATCTCGCCGAGGCCTCCGAGCGGGACGATGCGGACGGGAGGCGCCACGCGGGGAATCTACTCCTCGCGCCGGCGTGGAGGGGCGGGAACCCGGCTCCCTGGCTCCGGGCTCCCCACCCGCTCCGCCCGACGCGTTCGGCGCCGGGCGGGAAGCGCGAGGCCGCGGACCGGCTGCGGACCTGTCCGCGGCGCGCTCCCCGGGGTGAGAGACCCGCGAGCCGCGGATCGTGACGCGACGGCCCCGTGGTAGCCTCGGCCGCCCATGCGAAGCCTCGCCCGCGCGGCCGTCGTGCTGGTGTTCTCCCTCGCTCTCACCGCCGGTGCGGCGCGCGCGAAGGACCGGCCCGCGCCCCGCAGGACGGGGGCCCCCGCGCGCGAGGCTCCCCGGGCGAGCGGGCAGTCCGCGCCCGAGCCTGCGCCCGCTCCCGGGGCGAGCGGCTCCGACGTCGTCCGCCTGCGCTTCGCCTGGCCGGCCGCGGCCGAGGTGCAGGCGACGCAGCGGAGGACGCGGCACCGCACCGGCCTGCCGCCCAGCACGACGATCACGCGGTTCACCCAGCGCCTCGAGCAGGCCGGCGGCGCGCTCCGCATCTCCACCCGAGGCACCTCGTGGGAGGGCGACGCCCCGTACCCGGGCCCGCCGGCGGCGGTGGACGGGATCCTGCGGGCGGCGGAGTCCGTGGTGCAGGTGGTGTCGCCGGAGGGCGAGTTCGTCGCCCTGGAGGGCGTGGAGGCGCTGCGGCCCGGGATGGCGCGCATGCTCGAGGGGTCGGTCCCCGACGATCAGCGGGAGCGCGCGCTCGCCTTCGCCGAGGCGGCCACGCAGGCGCAGGCGCGCGAGATGTGGAACCTCGCGGTCGGGTTCTGGATCGGCGCGGACCTCGAGCTCGGCGAGCGCTACGGCATGAGGACCGAGGCGGAGGTGCCGCTCCTCGGCACGAGAGCGGACTTCGAGCAGGAGTTCTCCGTGCGGCGCAGGGTGCCGTGCTCGGCGCGCGATCACGAGGAGCGCTGCGTCGAGATCACGCTGCGCGCGGCGCCGGATCCGGCCGCGCTCCCGGGCCTCGCGCGGGCGGTGGTCGCGAAGCTGGCGGGGCCCGAGGCGAGGCTCCCCGAGGACGCGCTCCGCGAGCTCGTCGTGGAGAACGAGCTCGTGCTCGTCACCGAGCCGGCGACGCTGCTCCCCCACCGCTTCGTGTGGACGCGCTCGGTGCGGGCGACGGTCGCGGAGGGCGGCGGCGAGCCGCGGGTGCTCGAGCAGGTGGAGCGGAGCGAGTCCGACTACCAGTACGGCGCGCCCGCGCGGAAGAAGCCCGCGCGCAAGGCGAAGCGCACCGCCGCCCGGGGCTGAGCTCTCGCCTCGGGGCCCTCGCCCCGCGCGGCCCGGGCCCGCTTCGATTATCCTTCCCGACCCCATGTCGACGTCCGACCCGCTCCTCGAGGGCCTGAACGACGCCCAGCGCGAGGCCGTGCTCCACGGCGAGGGCCCCCTCCTCGTCCTCGCCGGCGCCGGCAGCGGCAAGACGCGCGTCATCGTCCACCGCATCGCCCGGCTCGTGCGCGACGAGCGGGTGATGCCCTGGCACATCCTCGCCATGACCTTCACGAACAAGGCGGCGGGCGAGATGCGAGAGCGGCTCGAGCGGCTGCTCGGCGTCCAGGCGAACGAGCTCTGGGTGCAGACGTTCCACGCCTTCGGGGCACGCTTCCTCCGGCGCGAGGCGGCGCGCGCCGGCCTGCCGCCCTCCTTCGCCATCTACGACGACGACGACCAGATACGGCTCGTGAAGCGCATCTTCCAGGAGCTGCGCGTCGAGGACGGCGAGCCGCTCACCGCGCGGCAGGCGCTCTCGCGCATCGACCGCTGGAAGAACGCGGCGCTGCGCCCGGACGAGGTCGTCATCGGCGAGTACGACGTGGAGGGGCAGCTCGCGCGGGAGGTCTACGGCCGCTTCGAGGCCGCCCTCGCGCGCGCCGGCGCGGTGGACTTCGGCGACCTCCTGCTGCGCCCGGTGCGGCTCCTCGAGGAGGACCCGGCCGTGCGCCGCACCTGGTCGGGCCGCTTCCGCCACCTGCTCGTGGACGAGTTCCAGGACACGAACGCCGCGCAGTACCGGCTCCTCAAGCTCCTCACGAACGAGAAGCGGAACGTCTGCGTGGTGGGGGACGACGACCAGGCCATCTACCGCTGGCGCGGCGCCGACGTGACGAACATCCTCGAGTTCGACCAGGGCTTCCCCGGCGCCCGCGTCGTGAAGCTCGAGCAGAACTACCGCTCCACGCGCACGGTCCTCGACGCGGCGCACGCCGTCATCTCGAAGGCGCGGCGCCGGCGCGAGAAGCGGCTCTGGACCGAGAGCGGCGCGGGCGAGCCGCTCGCCCTCGTCGTCGGCCAGGACGAGCACGACGAGGCGGAGCGCATCGCGCGCGCGGTGCAGACGGAGCGCGCGCGCGGCACCGCCGGCGACGAGATCGCCGTGCTCTACCGCACGAACGCGCAGTCGCGGCCGCTCGAGGCGGCGCTGCGCGCGGCGCGCGTGCCGTACGTGATCGTCCGCGGCACGAGCTTCTACGAGCGGGCCGAGGTGCGCGACGCGGCCGCCTACCTGCGCCTCTCCCTCTCGCCCCGGAGCGACCTCGACCTCGAGCGGGTGGTGAACCGGCCGCCGCGCGGCATCGGCGAGAAGACCGTCGAGCGGCTCCGCGCGCACGCCCAGGCGCGGGGGATCTCGCTCTTCGACGCCATCGCCGACCGCGACGCGGTCGAGGACCTGAAGCCCGCCGCGCGGCGCGCCCTCGCCGAGTTCCACGCGCTCGTGGCGGGCCTCGCCGCCGACGTCCCCGCCCTCGACGCGGGGATCGCCGTGCAGGAGGCGCTGAAGCGCTCGGGGCTCCTCGCGCGGCTCGAGGAGGAGCACACCGACGAGGCGGTCGAGCGCGCGGAGAACCTCGTCGAGCTCGTCGCCGCGGCGCGCGAGTTCGACGAGTCGCTCCTCGGCGAGCCGCCGCCGCGCGATCCGGACGACGTCCGGCCGCCGCCGCTCGCGCGCTTCCTCGAGCAGATCGCGCTCCTCGGCGAGGCCGACGCCGAGACGCCGGAGGGGCGCGTCTCGATCATGACGCTGCACGCCGCGAAGGGCCTCGAGTTCGAGGCCGTGTTCCTCGCCGGCCTCGAGGACGGGACCTTGCCCTACGAGCGGCCCTGGTCCGACGCGGGCCCCGCCGAGCGCGAGGCCGCCGAGGACGAGGAGCGGCGGCTCTGCTACGTGGGCATGACGCGGGCGAAGAAGCGGCTCACCCTCTCGCTCGCGCGCCGCCGCATCGGCTACGGCGAGGGCGGCCCCTCGTACCGCTCGATGGAGCCCTCGCGCTTCCTCGCGGACCTGCCGCCGGAGCTGTTCGGGCTCGCCCACCGGGTCGCGCCGTCCGCCGCGCCCGCCGCGCGCGGCCCCGTCATCCGCCGCCCGCCGGGCTCGCTCCCCGGGGAGCCGCACATCGAGCTCGAGGACGACGGCCCGCGCGAGACCCCGGCGCCGCGCCGGACGGCGCCCCAGCGCCAGGGGCCGATGGTGGACTACTCCTTCGACCAGCGGGCGGAGGCGAGCGGCACGCTCCCGCGCGGCACGCGCGTCCTCCACGCCTCGCTCGGCGAGGGGACCGTGCTCGCCTGCGAGGGCGCGGGCGCCGGCGCGAAGGTGACCGTCGTCTTCGACGAGGTCGGCGAGAAGCGCGTCCTCGCCCGCTTCCTGTCGGCCGTCTAGTTCGGCGCTCCGGGGGTGCGCGGCACGTTGCCGAACGTCTCAGCGCCGTCGCTCGTCCGGCCGTAGGCGCTGCCGCTCGCGCGCGGGCCGAAGTAGACGAGGTCGTACGGAGCGTGGATGGTGCCCGCCGGGAACACGCCGAGCTCGCCGCCCGAGGTGGAGAGGACGAACGGCAGGTGCGGAGGCCCCGCGGTGGGATCCGGCGGCAGCGCCGGATCGGGAGGCGGCGGGGGCCAGGGCGTCCCGTCCGCGACGAGCACGAGGTGGCCGTGGCCGGGCAGGACCGTGCCCGCGGGCAGCGCGTACTTGGCGGGGACGCGCAGGTCGTCCGTCACCTGCGCGCCCGAGAGGTCGAGGTCTGCGTCGCCGCGGTTGTAGAGCTCGACGTAGCCCGGCCCGGTGGCACCCGGGAGCCCGAGCTCGTTCACGACGAGCGGCCCCGAGCCGTGCGCGCGGAGCGCGGGCAGGCGGGAGAGGAGCACGCTGCGGCGGTCGCGGACGAACGCCAGGAGGCGGGCCGGCTCCGTCGCGGCGCGCGCCGCGTCCACGAACGGATCGCCCAGGATCTCGGGGCCGACCGCCGCCCAGAGCGCGTCGAGGTAGGGGCCGACCCGCTCCGGCGTGAAGACGCCCTGGAGGGCGGACTCGAGCCTCGCGAGCAGGCGCGCGCGCAGGGCGGGGTGATCCCAGACGCGCGTCGCGAGCACGCTCCAGGTCGGCTTCTGGCCCGCGCGCTCGTTCACGCGCACGTCGTAGATCCGCTTCACGGCGTCGTCGTAGATCGAGAAGATCTGCGCCTCGCGCCAGACGCCGCCGAGCGGCGCGCCGGCGGAGAGGTCGCGCGACCAGTAGGGCTGCGCGTTGTTGAGGTCCCACGGCACGTAGGTCCAGACGTCGCGGTGCAGCTCGTGCACCCAGTACGCGCGGGCGTCCTCGAGGACGGTGTTCGCGATGAGCTCGTCCGCGGCGAGGTTCCCGAGGTAGGCGTCGAGGTCCATGACCTCGCCGAGCCGCCGCTCGAGGTCCGCGTCGTCGGTCCGGCTGACCACCTCGAGGAAGCGATCCAGGTCGTCCCACGGGAGCGCCTCGTTGCGGGTCTTCGTGAAGTCCTGCTGGTAGGAGGCCTCGAAGCGCGGCTGCTGCTTCAGCTCGCAGTTGCGCCCCCCGCAGCGGTAGATGGAGGCGTCCGGCTCCTGGCCGTGGTGGACGAGGTACTCGCCTCCCACGCGCTCCATGTCGAGGAACACCCCGCGGTACTCGCCGTTCACGGTGAGCTTCACGAAGCGCGCGTACGGGACGGGGAGGCCGAGGACCCGGTAGAGATCCACCGCGAACCGCTCGACGAGCTTCGCCGCGTCGTCGTACTCCGCGAGCAGCGCGAACCGGTCCCGCCCCTCGAGCGCGTAGCCGGGGTCGAGGTCGATGCGCCAGCTCTTCTGCGGCCGCGTGCGCGAGGAGGCGCCGCGGTAGCGCACGAGCCCCTTCGCCTCCCGGCCGTCGAGCTTCACCGTCGCCGGATACATGACGTCCCAGTACGGGTTCGCGTCGAGCGCGGCGAGGTCGCTCGCCGCGAGCGTGACGTCGAGGCGGCGGAGGCGGACCTCGGGGGAGGGGAGCTCGCCCGGCGCGGCCGCGGGCCAGGACGGACCGGGCGGGGGGAGCTGCTGGTAGGGAGGCGGCTCGACCTGGGGCGGCGTGGTGGCGGGCGGCTCGCCTGCGCCGGTGCAGGCGAGCGCGAGGAGGAACGCCATGGGCAGCGGGGCTCGCCTGTTCACCCGTGGAAGGTGCGATCCAGGTGCGCGGATCCACCAGACGCCGGGCGGGGAGCGCCGCACCTCGGGGAGCAGGCGACCGGGCAGGTCATCGCCGTCGAGCCCCCGCCGGGCTTAAGCTTCGGGCATGACCGCGAAGACTGGCGCCGCGCCGATTCCCGTGACCGACGAGCTGCTCCGGGCGCTGCCGAAGACCGACCTGCACTGCCACCTCGACGGCTCGATGCGCCTCGGCACCCTGCTCGAGCTCGGGGAGGCGCAGGGCGTGCACCTCCCGGCGGACACGCCCGAGGGGCTCGCCCGCGCGGTGCGGATGGGCGAGCAGTGCGAGTCGCTCGAGGACTACCTGACCGCCTTCGACGTGACGCTCTCGGTGCTCCAGACCGAGGACGCGCTGCGGCGGGTGGCCCACGAGCTCGCGCTCGACTGCGCGGCCGAGAACGTGCGCTACCTCGAGGTGCGCTACTCGCCGGTCCTCCACACGCGGCAGGGGCTCAAGCCCACCGCGATCGTGGACGCCGTGCTCGACGGCCTGCGCGCGGCGAACCGGGCGACCGGCATCCGCTCGAACGTGATCATCTGCGGGATCCGCCACATCGACCCGCAGACCTCGGTGCGGCTCGCCGAGCTCGCCGTGGCCTACAAGGGCAAGGGCGTGGTCGGGTTCGACCTCGCCGGCGCGGAGGAGGGGCACCCCGCCCGCCGCCACCGCGAGGCGGTGCAGCTCATCCTCGACAACAACGTGAACGTGACGATCCACGCCGGCGAGGCGTTCGGCCCCGAGTCGATCGCCCAGGCGGTCCACACCTGCGGCGCCCATCGCATCGGCCACGGCGTGCGGCTGCGCGAGAACGGCGACCTGCTCAACTACCTGAACGACCACCGCATCCCGCTCGAGATGTGCCCGTCCTCGAACGTGCAGACGCGCTCGGTCGCCGACTACGCGAGCCACCCGCTCAAGTTCTACTTCGACTTCGGGCTGCGGGTGACCCTCAACACGGACAACCGGCTCATCACGGACACGAGCCTCACGAAGGAGCTGCGCCTCGCCCACGAGAAGATGGGCTTCACGCTGGAGGACCTCTGCACGCTCCTCGTGCAGGGGTTCAAGAGCGCGTTCCTGCCGTTCCGGGAGAAGGCGGAGCTGCTCCGCGACGTGAACGCCGAGATCGCGGCGGTGCTGGCGCGCTTCGCTCCCCCGGCGGCGGGCGGCCGCGCGGCGGAGCAGGCGGGGGCGGCGGTGACCGCCGCGGCCGCGGTGCGGTAGAGTTCGAGGCGTGACCGCACGCCTCCGGTACCGCTCCCCCATCGGCATCCTGGGCGTCGAGGCGACCGACGCGGGGGTGGTGGGCGTGACCTTCGGCGACCGCGGCGGCTCGCGCCCCGGGCCCTCGGCGCAGGCCCGCGCCCACCTCGACGCGGCCGGCGCCGCGCTCGACGCGTACTTCGCCGGCCGGCCGCCCGTGCTGCCCGCCCTCGATCTCCGCGGGACGCCGTTCCAGCGCGCCGTGTGGGCCGCGCTCGTCGAGATCCCCTGGGGCGAGACCCGAGGCTACGGCGAGCTCGCCGCCCGCCTCGGCCGGCCCGGCGCCGCGCGCGCCGTGGGCGGCGCGAACCACGAGAACCCGGTGGCCGTGCTCGTCCCCTGCCACCGGGTGGTGCAGGCGGGCGGGCGGCTCGGGGGCTACGCCGGCGGCCTCGACGTGAAGCGCTGGCTCCTCGCGCACGAGGCCGCCCACGCGCCGCTCCTGCGGCTCGCCTGATCGCTGGCCCCGCCGCCGCCGTGGAGCGCGCCACGTCCTCGCGACACCGCCCGGCGCGGTCCAATATGGAATCCGCGGCCCTGACGGGGCGACCCGCGTCCGCGTTCTCGCTCGCGCGCCTTTCGTCGCGGTAGAGCGAGACGACGCCGCGCTGGTGCGGCCGCTTCCTTGCCCCGCCTCGCGCGGGTGCGTAGCCTCGATGATGTTCCAGCCTCACGCGGAGTGACCCGATGGCGAAGCTTCTCGCGATGATCCTCGCCGGCGGCGAGGGGCGCCGGCTCGACCCGCTCACGCGGGAGCGCGCCAAGCCCGCCGTCCCCTTCGGCGGCCGCTACCGGATCATCGACTTCGTGTTGTCGAACTTCGCGAACTCGGGCGTCCTCAAGATGAAGGTGCTCGTGCAGTACAAGTCCGAGTCCCTGAACGCCCACATCCAGCGCGGCTGGCGGCTCACGGCGCTGCTCGACCAGTACGTGGAGATCGTCCCCGCGCAGATGCGCGTCGGCCCGAAGTGGTTCGAGGGCTCCGCCGACGCGATCTACCAGAACCTCAACATCATCACCGACGAGGAGCCCGAGTACACCTTCATCTTCGGCGCCGACAACATCTACCGCATGGACGTCCGGCAGATGCTGGAGTTCCACGAGGAGAAGCGCGCGGACCTCACCGTCGCGGCCATCCCGGTGCCGGTCCACGAGGCGGGCGAGTTCGGGATCATCGAGGTGGACGCCGACGGCCGGATGATCGGCTTCGTCGAGAAGCCGAAGAGCGACGTGAAGACCATGCCCGGCGATCCCACCCGCGCGCTCGCCTCGATGGGGAACTACCTCTTCACGACCGACGCGCTCGTGCAGGAGATCGTCCGCGACGCCGGCGACACCAAGAGCGCGCACGACTTCGGCAAGTCGATCGTGGCCGGGATGTACGGGAGCAAGCGCGTCTACGTCTACGACTTCGCGAAGAACGTGGTCCCCGGTCAGGGCCAGAAGGAGGCGGGGTACTGGCGCGACGTCGGCAGCCTCGACGCCTACTACCAGGCCAACATGGACCTCGTGGACGTCGACCCGTCGTTCTCGCTCTACAACGACCGCTGGCCCATCTTCACGGCGCAGCACAACTTCCCGCCGGTGAAGTTCGTCTTCAACAACGAGGTGGAGCAGCGCGTCGGCCACGCCACCGACTCGCTCGTGTCGGAGGGCTGCATCATCTCCGGCGGCCACGCCCACCACTGCGTCCTCTCGCCCAAGGTGCGCATCAACAGCTACAGCCTGGTCGAGGACTCGATCCTCTTCGAGAACGTGAACATCGGCCGACACTGCCGGATCCGCCGCGCCATTGTGGACAAGCACGTGGAGATCCCGGCGAACACCACCATCGGCTACGACCTCGAGCAGGATCGCAAGCGCTTCCACGTCACCGAGAGCGGCATCGTGGTGATCCCGAAGGCGATGCGGATCGAGCCGGATCGGTGAGCGGCGCCCGCCCGGTCCCCAGGACCGGGCCGCGGCGTGAGCGCTCCCGCGCTAGCCGCGCACCATCCGCTCGGCCTTGTTGAACGCGATCTGGAGATCGACCGGCTTCTCCATCACGTCCGAGGCGCCGAGCTCCACGAGCAGATCGCGCATGTGCTGGTCGCCCCCCAGGGCGGAGACGACGAGCACGGGGATCGCCGCGGTGCGGGGGTCCGTCTTGAGCTGGCGGAGGACGTCGCGGCCGTCGAGCGCCGGCATGGCGACGTCGAGCAGGATCACGTCCGGGAGCTGCGCCAGCGCGGCGGCGAGGGTCTCGACCCCGTCGCGCGCGAACGTGACCGCGTGCCCCCGGTCGCTCGCGTAGGAGCCGTAGAGCTTCGCGAGCGCCGCGTCGTCCTCGGCGAGGAGGATCCGGAGCGGCGGCTGCGAGCGGGGCGCCATGTGGGAGGAAGCATACCGCCCCAGCAGGCGGGCGCAACCCGGGGGGCCCCACGGCCGCCCGCCCCCTCGCCAGCGGGCGTCAGCGGGTCCAGTAGTACGTCCACTTCACGAGGAAGGTGTCGGTCGCCGGCCCGGCGCCGAGCGCGTGCGGGCCGAGCGTGACCGGGAGCGCGCTCGCGCCGTCCCACTCGAGCTCGCGCTGGGCGCGCGTGTAGACGAGGTACAGGGTGGAGCCGAGCCGGTACTCCCAGCGCAGGACGGCGTTCAGGTTGAGCGCGCCCTCGCGGAAGTCGTTCTCGCTCGGCGGGGGCGCCTCGGCGGGCGAGAGCGAGGCGAGCGTCACCTTGCGGTCCCGCGCGGCGGCCTGGCGGAACCCGCGGAACTCGCCGTACGACGCGAAGAGCTGCGCGTAGCCCTGGAGGGTGAGCCGCGGCGTGACGACCAGCTGCTGGCGCACCGTCACGGAGAGCGAGGGCGCGCCGAGGTCGCCGAAGCGGTAGACGCCGGGGGTCGGCTCGTCGACGTACCGCGCCCGCCAGCGCGACGCCTCGTAGTGAACGTCGAGGCGGCTCTCGAGCCGCGCGTGCGGCCTCACGACGAGCATGCCCTTCGTTCCCCAGTAGCCGAGCGCACCGAGGGGTCCGACCGCGGCGGTGCGCCCGCTGCCGGCGGCGACCTCGAGGTACACGGGCCTCGAGGGGTCGAGCGCGGCGTAGCATTCGGCGTAGGTGAACGGCGCCTTCTCGAGCGCGACGCCGGTCTCGGAGATCTCGCGCACGTCCCAGGAGCGGTCCTCCGCCAGGGCGGTGCAGCCGACCCACTGGTAGGTGCGGAGCTGCGCCTCGCCGCCGATCCAGACCTGCTTCGTCCGCGCGAGGCCACGTCCGTCGGTGGTGCGGTGCCCCTCGACGCCGGTGACGAGCGCGTAGGAGTGGAACGGCCCGCCACCGGTCGGCCGGACGTAGCGCACGAGCGCGCGCCCGAGCTGCTCGTTCTGGGTGCGCTGGTAGCCGAGGGCGTTGAGCTCGAGCCGGGGTGACTCGTACTCCCAGTGGACCTCGAAGCGCCACGGCTCTCCCCCGACGCGGCCGACCGCGGCGTGAGCGCCGTAGCCGAGATCGCCCTCCTCGAGCACCGTCCCGTCCGCGAGCGTGCGCGAGCGGGGCGAGATGGGCGCGCCGGGGGCGGCCCGCGTCGGCGCGCCGCCGAGCGCCTGCGAGCCGGTGACCTGGCCGAGGAGGAACCACGCGCCGTCGCGCGAGCGCAGGTTCCAGTCGAGCGCGGCGGCGTTGCCGCCGAGCACGTCGCAGCGCGCAGGGCGGCGCAGGCGCGGGTCGTCGGCCTCGTCGTCCTTCTCGGCGTCCTCGATCGAGCAGGCCGGGCCGAGGGGCAGCGCCGAGGTGAAGGTCGCGCCGAAGCTGCGCGACGGCGCGGGCTGGTAACGCGCGACGCCGGCGAGGAAGTTGCGCGGCGCCGGGGCGAGCTCGGGGAGCGCGGCCCGCGGCCCGAAGTGGAGCGGCTGGGCCGCGTCGAAGCGGAAGGAGCGGTCGGGGGTCGCCTCCGGCAGCCCCGCGCCGGCGCCGGTGACGAGCGCGTCCGCGAACCCGACCTGGAGCGTGTCGGAGGGCTTGCCGGTGAGCTTCGCGGCCCCGAGGATGGGCGCGTCGAGGCCGATGCGGCGGGAGTAGAAGAGCTGCTGCGGCGAGCGGCGATTGGGGATCGCGACCGGCTGGAACAGGTCCATGCCCTGCGTGAAGAACGGCCGCTTCTCCGGGAAGAAGATCTCGAAGGTGGAGAGGTTCTGGATGATCTCGTCCGCCTCCACCTGCCCGAAGTCCGGGTTGAGCGTGCCCTGGAGCGAGACCGCGCGCCCGAGCGAGGCGCGCACGTCGAGCCCGACGTCGCCGACCGGATCGACGTCGCGCGGGCGCGGAACGTCCGAGACCCGCGGGCGGAAGGCGAGCCGGGCCGCGGTGTAGGGGGCGACCTCGAGCTCCTGCACCGGCCGGAGCCCCTCCAGCCCGACCAGGCTGCCGAGGCGCGCGATCTGCCCTCGCGTGCCGCGGGGGATGAGCACCGAGAGGACCTCCTCGTGCCGGCGCGCGATGACTCGCTTCACCCCGAACCCCCACGTCTGCACGGGCGCGTTCGAGAAGCGCAGCGCGGCGAGCGGGATGCGCAGCTCGGCGCCCCAGCCGTCGGGGAGGGCCGCCGTGGCGGCCTCCCACACGGCGTCCCAGTCTCCCGTCGACGAGTCGTCCTCGAAGAGCAGCGCGTCCGTCTGCACCCCGGCCGCGTTGAGCTCGAACACGTAGGCGGCGCGGTGATCACCCATCGAGTCGATGACCACCGTCACCGCGTCGGAGTACGGGGCCCGATCGCGCCGCCCGAGCGGCCGGCGCACCTCGCCGGGGCTCCGGTCGTGGGCGACGATCCCCACGTACAGCGCCCGGTCGTCGAACAGGACGCGCACCTCGGTGCGCTCGGACGGCGGGGCCCCCTGCGCCGGGAAGACCTGGACGAAGCCGTCGAAGGCGGGGGTGAGATCCCAGGCCGGATCCTCCAGCCGACCGTCGAGGACGATGTCCCCCGTGCGGCGGGCGGCCGTGAGCGGCTCGCCCGGGGCGGCGGCGAGCGCCGGAAGGGAGAAGGCGACGGAGAGGAGCGCGAGCGAGCGTCGGAGCATGAAGGCGGAGGGCGCCGGGCGGCTGAGGCGTTCGGGGCGTCTACGCCGCGGAGCAGGGAATATTTCGCACGGCGGGTCGGCGGTACGGAGGGGGCCCGCTACGGAACGTGACGCCGGAGGAGGCGGGGCTTATAACGCCGCGCCATGACGCCGAGAATCCTCGCGACCGCGCTCGCCGTCGCGCTCCTCCCCGCCCTGCCGCGCGCGCAAGCTCCCGCCGTCGCGGCCGACGCCGCGAGCGCGCCCGAGATCCCCTACACGCTCTTCCGGCTCGAGAACGGGCTCACCGTGATCCTCCACGAGGATCACACGACGCCCATCGTCGGCGTCCACGTCCAGTACGACGTCGGCTCGAAGAACGAGAAGGAGGGGCGGACCGGGTTCGCCCACCTCTTCGAGCACCTCATGTTCCAGGGGACCGAGCACCTGCCGAAGGGCGAGGCGGACCGGCTCCTCGACGCGGCGGGCGGGAGCGGCAACGGCTCCACCGCGCAGGACACCACGCAGTACTGGGAGCAGGTCCCGACGAGCGCCCTCGAGCAGATGCTGTTCGTCGAGGCCGACCGCATGGGCTACCTCCTGCCCACGCTCACGCAGGACAAGCTCGACAACCAGCGCGACGTCGTGCGCAACGAGCGGCGCGAGAACTACGAGATGCAGCCGTACGGGCTCGCCTACGAGCGGATCCTCTCGAACCTCTGGAGCCCGGAGTTCCCGTACCACTGGATGCCCATCGGCTCGCACGAGGACCTGGAGGCCGCGACGCTCGGCGACGTGAAGGAGTTCTTCCAGCGCTGGTACGGGCCCGAGAACGCGGTGCTCGCCATCGCCGGCGACATCGACCCGGCGAGGACGCGCGCGCTCGTCGAGAAGTGGTTCGGCGGGATCCCGGGCAAGCAGAAGCCGGCCGCGCCGAGCGTGCCGGCGCCCGCGCCCATCACGGCCGAGAAGCGCGTGACGATGCAGGACCGCGTGCAGCTCCCCCGCCTGTACATCGCGTGGCAGACGCCGAAGCTCTTCGCCGACGGCGACGCCGCGCTGGGCGTCGCCGGCCAGGTGCTCTCCGAGGGCAAGAGCGCGCGCCTCGAGAAGCGGCTCGTGATGGACGAGCGGATCGCGCAGAGCGTCTCGGCGGGCCAGTCCGGGCAGGCGCTCGCGGGCATGTTCCTCGTCGTGGCCACCCCGAAGCCGGGGATCTCGCTCGAGCGGCTCGAGAAGGAGATCGACGAGGAGCTGGCGCGCCTCGCCGCGGAGCCTCCGAGCGCGGAGGAGCTGCAGCGCGCGAAGAACGTCATCGAGTCGAGCGCGATCTTCTCGCTCGAGCCGGTGGGCGGGTTCGGCGGCCGCGCCGCGACCCTCGCCGACTACTACCTGCGGGCGGGCGACCCGGGCTACCTCGCGAAGGACCTCGCCCGCTACCGCGCCCTCACCCCCGCCGACGTCTCCGCCGCCACCCGGCGCTTCCTCCGCAAGGACGCGCGCGTCGTCCTGACCGTGACGCCGTCCGCCGGCGGGCCGGAGGTCCCCGCGCCGCAGCGTCCGCCAGCGGGCGCTCCCCCCGGCCCGGGCGCCCCCGCGCCCGCGCCCAGCCCGGCGCCTCCGCCGCCCCCCGCCGCCAGCCAGCCGAACCCGCCCGCGAACGGAGCCGTCCGATGATCCGCCGCAACGCCCTCGTCCTCCTCGTCGCCGCGTCGCTCGCCTGCGCCGGGCCGCGCGCGAAGGCGCCCGCCGCCCCGCCGCCCGTCGCAGCCGCCGCGCCCGCACCCGCAGGGCCGGACCGCTCGCAGGTCCCGCCGCTCGGGCGCGCGCCGGAGCTCGAGCTCCCCGCGCAGCGCCACTTCGCGCTCTCGAACGGCCTCAAGGTGCGCCTCGTCGAGTACCGCCGCCTCCCGGTGGTTGCGATGAACCTCCTCGTGGGCGCCGGCGCGGGGCGCGATCCGGCGCGCCTGCCCGGCCTCGCGAGCTTCACCGCCGCGATGCTCACCGAGGGGACGAAGACCCGCTCCGCGATCCAGCTCTCGGACGAGACGAACTTCCTCGGGGCGTCGATCCACGCCTCGGCCGGCCCCGACTCCGCCGCCGTGTCCGGGGCGGTGCTCGCGAAGCACCTCGCGAAGTACCTCACGCTCTTCGCCGACGTGACGATGAACCCGGCCTTCCCGCGGGGGGACTTCGACCGCGTGCAGGACCAGCGGCTCGTGGCGCTGCTCCAGCAGCGGGATCAGCCGCAGCCCATCGCCTCGAAGACGTTCATCCCGATCTTCTGGGGCCCGATGCCCTACGGCCACTATCTGCTCGGGAACGAGGCGTCGGTGAAGGCGACCCGCCCGCGCGACCTCGCCGAGTTCCACGCCCGGAACTACCGCCCCGAGAACGCCGAGCTCGTCGTGGTGGGCGACGTCGCGGAGGCGGAGCTCCGCCCCCTGCTCGAGGCGACGCTGGGCCGCTGGAAGCGCGGCGGTGCGCCGGGGCGGCTCGCGCCCACGCCGCCCGCCGCGCCGCACCGGACGATCCTCGTCGAGAAGCCCGACGCGCCGCAGACGTACCTCCTCGTCGGGATGCCCGGCGCCCTGCGCTCCTCGCCCGACTTCGTCGCGGCGTCGGTGGCCTTCCAGGTGCTCGGCGGCGGCTCCTCCTCGCGCCTGTTCCGCAACCTGCGCGAGGAGAAGGGTTACACCTACGGTGTCTACGCCATGGGTGACGCGCGCAAGCTCGCCGGCGTGAGCCTCGTCGCCGGCAGCGTCAAGGCCGACGTCACCGGCCCGGCCGTGAAGGAGCTCCTGCACGAGCTCGCCCGGATGCGCGAGGAGCCGGTCCCGGCGCAGGAGCTCTCCGACGCGAAGGACGCGCTGGTGCTCGGCCTGCCCGCCGACTTCGCGACCGCCGGAGGGATCGCCTCCCGCGTCGCGGAGCTCGCCCTGCACGGGCTGCCCGACGACTACTGGAACGGCTACGCCGACGCGGTGCGGAAGGTGGACGCCGAGGCGGTCCGGCGGATCGCGCAGCGCTACCTCGATCCGGCCCGCATGACGGTGGTCATGGTCGGGAACCCGTCCGTCGTACGGCCCCAGCTCGCGGGGCTCCCGCTCGGACCGGTCGATGAACGCCCCGCCCCCTCCCCGGCGCGTGGGACGCGTCCGGCCCGCGCGGCGGGCGCGCGCTGAGGACGCGGGCGCGCCCCCGCGCCGCTCCCCGACGCGGATCGCGCTGTCCCACAGCGGCCTCCGCGTTCCGCGTCGGAGCGCGCGGCGTCGCTCTTCGCCCTCTTCGCGAGGTGCGATATCCGCCCGCGCTCGCTCGGGTGCGACATCGGGACACGATGACCTCGGACGCGTACACGTGTTGGATGTTCTCCTCACGCGAGGTCGATGATGGCGGGGAAGACCGGCCGGTGGTTCGGGTTGCCGAAGCGCGTCGCGCTCGGCTTCGCCGTGGCGGTCGCCTCCCTCATCGCCTCGGGCGTGCTGTCCGGCGTCACCCTCGGGAAGAGGACCGACGCGAGCGTCGCGGCGGAGATGGCCGCGGACACGCAGCTCGCGGTCGAGGAGCTCGAGTCCGCGATGCTCGTCTCCGACGCGGCCCTGGACGCGTACGTCGCGGGCGGCGACGCCCGGCACCGCGCCCGCTACGAGAACGCGCGGGGGAGGATCCCCGGCGCGGTGCAGCACCTCACCGACGCGGTCGGCGCCGAGCGCGTGGACGACGACGGGGTCTACCTCGGGAAGATCCGCCCGGCCGTGAAGCGCCTCGTCGACGGCCAGGGGCGCGCCCTCGCGCTCGCCGACGCCGGGCGCTTCGAGGAGGCGCGGATGCAGCGCGCCACCGAGGCGGTGCCGCCGCTCGAGCGGGCGCACGCCGCGCTCGAGGCGCTCGAGAGGCGCGAGGAGGCGGAGGTTGCCCGCGCGATGGCCTCGGCCCGCCGCACCCGCACGATCTCCAACGCCGTGTTCGTCGGCCTCGACGGGCTCCTGCTCGCGTTCGTCCTCGGCGCGGCGCGGGTGGTGCGGCAGGAGATCCGCGCCCGCGAGGCGCACGAGGCGGAGCGGGCGCGCGTGCTCGAGGTGCAGCAGCGGATCGTCGCGGTGGTGAGCCACGACCTGCGCAACCCGCTCTCCGGGATCCTCACCGCGGCGTGGGCGCTCGCTCGCACCGACCTCCCCGAGGACGCCAAGCGCGCAGCCCGCCGGATCGCCGCCGCGGGCCGGCGGATGGAGCGGCTCATCCGCGACCTCCTCGACTGGAGTCGCGCCAAGGCCGGCGCCGAGATCCCGGTCCACCTGTGCGAGGCCGACCTGTACGACGTCTGCACCCGCGTCGCGGAGGACCTGGCCGACGCCCGCGGCCACCGGATCGAGCTGTTGCGCGCGGGGGACACGCGCGCCCGGTTCGACCCGGATCGCATGGAGCAGGTGGTCGCGAACCTGCTCTCGAACGCGCTCAAGTACGGCGATCCCGACCGGCCCGTGCGCGTCGGCGCGGTCGGCGAGGACGGCGCGGTCCGCCTCGAGGTGCGCGACGAGGGGCCCGGGCTCGATCCCGCGATCCGGGCCAGCATCTTCGAGCCGTTCCAGCGGGCGCCGCGCGGTCTCCCGGGCGCCCACTCCAGCGTCGGCCTGGGGCTCTTCGTGGTGCGGACCCTCACGGAGGCCCAGGGCGCGCAGGTGGACGTCGAGTCGGCGCCGGGACAGGGCACGACCTTCGTCGTGAGGGTGCCGCGCGCGGTCCGCCTCTCGCTCGCCGAGGCGCGGGTGGGGTGACGCGGGGGTCGGCGCCGAGGTTCACGCCGACCCCCGAGCCCAAAGCGATCTCCGCTGCCGTGACGACCGCGAGCTCGACGCCGGGCGAGAGCTAGCGTCGGTCGACGCGACGCGACGCGCGACCTCGACCGCAATTTGGGCCGCGATCGCGACCCGTTCGAAACCAACCGCTCGCCCCCGCCCCCGTGGAGGGCCCGCCGGGCGGGGTGCCGAAGTACACGGCGCCGGCGGCGGGCTCCCGGCCCGCCGCACCCCGCCATGGCCGACCTCCAGAACGAGTTCTCCTGGTCGAAGTCGCGCCACGAGAAGTTCGTGGAGTGCCGGCGCGCCTATTACTACGCGTACTACGGGAGCTGGGGCGGCTGGGAAGCCGCGCCGGGCTCGACGGTGCGCGAGCTCTACGTCCTCAAGAAGCTCTCCTCCCGCTGGCAGTGGGCCGGCTCCGTCGTGCACGACGCGCTGAAGCAGATGCTCTCGCGGGCGCGCGCGACCGGCGACTTCCTCTCCCTGGACCGGATGCTGGAGCGGACGCGGGCCCGCGCGCGGGCGCAGTGGTCGACCTCGCGCGAGAAGAGCTACTGGCGAGAGGCGTCGCGCATCGTCGGTCTCGTCGAGCACGAGTACGGCGACGTGGTGCCCGGCGAGGACTGGAAGCGGCTCTACGAGGGCGTCGTGGACGGCGCGCTCCGGGCGTTCTACGCGAGCCCCACCTTCGAGGAGATCCGCCGCACGCCGCGCGAGCAGTGGCTCTCGGTGGACGAGCTCGACTCCTGGAGCTTCGAGGGGACCAAGATCTGGGTCGCGATCGACTTCGCCTACCGCGACGCCGACGGGCGGGTGCGGATCCTCGACTGGAAGACCGGCAAGGAGCGCGGCGTCGACCACACGCAGGTGGGGATCTACGCGCTCTACGCGCAGCGGAAGTGGAGCGCCCCGCCCGACCAGGTGCTGGGCGGGCTCGTCTACCTCGTCGCGAACGGCGCCGGCTCGGGCGGTGACACGGTGTCGGTCGCCGCCGACGCGGCCGCGCTGGAGCGGTGCCAGGCGGAGATGCGCCACTCCATCGGGCAGATGCGGGCCGTGCTCGCCGACCCCACCCGCAACCAGGCCCTCATCGACCAGTTCCCGCAGCACGCCGAGCGCGACGGCTGCCGCCGCTGCCCGTTCCGCCGTCCGTGCGGGCGGATGTAGCCGGGCAGGCGCGGCTCCCGCAGCGGAACGCGAGCGCCCCGTCCTCGGGCCGCTTCGTCTCCCACCGGAACGCGTCGTTGCGGGGGCCGTGGCCGACCGGCGCCTCGCCCGTCGGCGGTCGCCGGCTCATGTCGGCGCTCTAGCCGCGCGCCTCGTAGTCCACCACCGCCCGGTTCTCGCGCACGCGCGCGATGAGGTCGGCGACGGCGCGGTGCTCCGGGTGCGCCTGGTAGGCGTCGAGCGCGGCGCGATCCACGAACGTGGAGTAGAGCGCGACGTCGAAGGACGCCTCGCTGCGCGCGAAGTCGATGCCCACCTCGATCTCGAGGAGCCCGGGGATGCGGCCCGCGAGCCCCTCGAGCGCCGCCTTCACCCTGCGGGCGTTCTCCTCGCGGGAGCCGCCCTCGGCCCGCTCCTTGAGCGTCCAGAACACGATGTGCTTCACCATTCCGTTCACCTCCCGCGCGGGCGCACCCGCGTTCGATCCGAAGGACGTTTCCCTGGCTTCGGCTCGCGCTTCCCGGCGCGGCCGTCCGGACTGTCGAGCCGCTTCTCCATGCGGATCGCGGCGAGCGAGGCGCCGCCGGGGAGGGGGACGCGGAGGTCCCCGCGGCGCGCGAAGCCGAGGCGCTCGTAGAACGGGACGGCGCCGAGCGCGGCCAGGACGCGCAGCCGCGTCGCGCCCGCGCGGCGAGCGGCGCGCGCGGCGTGCCGGACGAGCGCGCTCCCCAGGCCGCGGCCGGCGGCGCGGGGCAGGACGAAGACGGCGGTGAGCTCCGTGCCGCGCCGCGCCGCGTACCCCACGACGAGGCCGTCGCGCTCCGCCACGACGTAGCGCTCGCCGCCGGCCGCCATGGCCCAGCGGTGGTACAGCGCCGGCAGCGACGCCCAGGCGCGGAGCTCGGCGTCGGAGTAGGCGGCGGCGCCGCGCCCGCGGACGGCCGAGCGCATGACCCGCGCGACGGCGGTCGCGTCGTCGAGCGACGCGGCCCGGAGCGTCGCGGCCCGTGGCGCGCGCGGACGCGACGAGCGGCCGGCGAGGCCGCGGCCCCGGCTCACGCCTTCGTGTCCTTCTCCACGAGCCCGTAGCGCTGGAGCTTCTCGTAGAGCGTGGAGCGGTGCAGGCCGGCCGACTCGGCCGCCTTCGCGACGTTGCCGCCCGCCTCGCGCAGGAGGTCCTCGAGGAACTTCCGCTCCCACGCGTCGCGCGCGCGCCGGTAGCGCCCCTCCGCCCCGCCCGCCGCCGCGTCGCCTGCGGGCGGGGTGAGCTCGGGCGGGAGGTCCGCGAGGGTGATCGCGTCT
Organism: Anaeromyxobacter sp. SG17; assembly: GCF_022690695.1. Lineage (NCBI taxonomy): Bacteria > Pseudomonadati > Myxococcota > Myxococcia > Myxococcales > Anaeromyxobacteraceae > Anaeromyxobacter > Anaeromyxobacter sp. SG17. The sequence continues at coordinate 25,043 of NZ_JALCYX010000009.1, read as the reverse complement.
CCGCGCGCCAGCAGGAGCCCGCGCTCGATCGCGTGCTCGAGCTCGCGGATGTTGCCGGGCCAGGGGTGGTCGAGGAGCGCGCGCATCGCCTCGCCGTCCGGCGCGAGGGGCGGCCGGCCGAGGCGCAGGGCGTGCTTCTCGACGAAGTGCTCGACGAGGAGCGGGATGTCCTCGCGCCGCTCGCGCAGGGGCGGGAGCCGGAGCGGGACGACGCGCAGCCGGAACCAGAGGTCCTCGCGGAACTTCCCCTCCTTCACGGCCCGGGCGAGGTCCTCGTTCGTCGCAGCGATCACCCGCACGTTCGCCTTGCGCGGCTTGCGGCTGCCCACCGGGATGTACTCGCCGTCCTGGAGCACGCGCAGGAGCTTCGGCTGCAGCGCCGGCGGGAGGAGGCCGATCTCGTCGAGGAAGAGCGTGCCGCCCTCCGCCTCGGCGAAGAACCCGGCCCGCGCCTGCTCGGCGCCGGTGAAGGCGCCCTTCTCGTGCCCGAACAGCTCCGCCTCGGCGAGGTTCTCGGGGATGGCGCTCATGTTGAGCGCCACGTAGGGCCCGCCCGCGCGCCGGCTCATGGCGTGCGCCGCGCGGGCGAGGAGGTCCTTGCCGGTGCCGGACTCGCCCTCGACCAGGATCGGCACGTCGGAGGGGGCGATCCGCTCGAGCATCCCGACGAGCGCCTTCATCGGCTGCGACTTCCCGATGATCCCGTGCACGCCGAACTCGCCGGCGAGGGCGCTCCGGAGCCGCGCGTTCTCCCGCTTGATGCGGGCGTGCTCCACGGCGCGGGCGACGACGAGCTCGAGCTCCTCCGGCTCGAACGGCTTCTTGAGGTAGTCGAACGCGCCCGCCTTCATCGCCTCGACCGCGGTCTCCACCGTGGCGAACGCCGTGACGAGGATGACCGGGATCTCCGGCACCTTCGCCTTGAAGCGGCGCATCCCCTCGATGCCGTCGAGCCCTGGCATGCGCAGGTCCGTCACGATCGCGTCGAACTCGGCCCGCTCCACCGCGGGGAGCGCCTCGGCGACGGAGGGGAAGTCGTACACGGCGTAGGACCGCCCGAGCGTGCGCTTCATCATCTGGCGCGCCGAGTCGAGGTCGTCGATGACCATGAGGTTCGGTTTGCTCACGGCGCTCCTCTCACGGCGTCCCCTGCGAGCGCGACGGCCGCTTCGGACGGCGCGGCGGGGAGGCGGATGCGGAAGGTCGCGCCGCGCCCGGGCGCGCTCTCGACCTCGACGGTCCCGCCGTGCGCCTCCGCCGCCTGGCGCACGATGGCGAGGCCGAGGCCGGTCCCGTTCGCCTTGGTGGTGAAGAACGGGTCGAACACGTGCGCCGAGACGTCGCGCTCGAGGCCGGGGCCGCTGTCCGCCACCTCGACCACCACGGCCTCGCCCTCGCGGCGGGCGCGGGCCACGAGCGTGCCGCCCCCGCGCTCCTGCATCGCCTGCACGGCGTTCACGCAGAGGTTCAGGAACGCCTGGCGGAGCAGCTCCCCGTCGGCCACCACGTCCGGGAGGTCCGGCGCGATCTCGACCACGCGCTCCACCCGCGCCTGCGCGGCCGCGGGGCCGACCACCTCCACCGCCTCGCGCAGGATCGGCTCGACCGGCTGGGCGATCGGGTGGACCGTGCGGGCGCGCGCGAACACGAGGAAGCGCTCGATGAGCACCGCCGCGCGCGTCACCTCGCGGCGGATCGCCTCCACGTCGCCCTTCACCTCCGCCTCCGGCGGGAGCTCGCGGGCCGCCACCGACGCGTAGCCGCGGATGACGTTCAGGGAGTTCCCGATCTCGTGGGCGAAGCCCGCGGCGATCCCGCCGAGCGTCGCGAGGCGGTCCGCGCGCAGCACCTCGCGGGTCTTCTGGGCGACGCGCTCCTCGAGCTCGGCGATGAGCCGCTGGTTCTCGGCGCGGCGGTCGTCGAGCCGCCGGGACATGTCGTTGAACGCGCGCACGAGATCGGCGAGCTCGCGCTCCTCAGGCTCCTCGAGGCGCACGCCGCGCTCCTCGACGAGCGACTCGGCCGCCTCGGACAGCCGCACGAGCGGCTGGGTCACGCGGCGGAGGAAGATCGCGGCGAGCAGCTGCCCGACGAAGATCCAGAAGGCGGCGACGATGCTCGCCCCCCACGCCAGGTTGCGGGCGTTGCCGATCACCTCCTCGTGGGTGAAGTCGACCCGCACCGCCCCCACCACCGCGCCGCCTCGCAGGATGGGCGCGGAGGCCACGATCCCCTCCGGTCGCAGGAGCCGCCCGAGCGCCTGCAGCGGCGCCTCCGCGACCTGGAACTCGCTGGGCGGAACGCCCTCGGGGCAGGGCTCCTCCGTGCGCGTGACGCAGGCGAGGACCTTGCCCCTGCGGTCGACGATCCAGGCGCGGTCGAGCGGTGCGCTCGCCACCACCCGCTCGAGCACCGCGGGGAGCGCGGCCTCGCCGCCCGGATCCACGCCATCGGCCCGCACCCAGTGGGCGCCCGCCGTGGCGGCCGTGGACGCGATGGCGACGCCCTCGCGCGCGAGGAGCTCCTGGCCGCGGACCACCTCGCGCCAGAGCGCGACCGCGGTGACGCCGCTCATCGCGAAGATGATGACCGCCGCGATGAGGACGAAGAGCTTGAGCCTGAGGGTCACGGCCCGCCCTCCTCCTGCGGGTGCAGGGGCCGAGGCGCGCCGGCGAAGGCGTGGCAGGCGGTGCAGGTCTTCCCGTTCGCGTGCGCGCTGGCGTGCGCGTGGCAGCGCTGGCAGCTCGCCGGCTCGGCGGACCAGGTGTGCGGCGGGTGGCAGTCCACGCAGCGGGCGTGGGCGGCGTTCGCGTGCAGCCCCGCGCGCCGCGTCGCGGCGAAGTCGTGGCAGTGCGTGCAGGAGACGAGCGTCTCGCCCGGCGGGGCGTGCGGCCGGTGGCAGCTCGAGCAGGCCATCGCCATCGGGCCGTGCTCCTTCACCGGCGCGTGGATGCCCTGGGCGGTGTGGCAGCGGAGGCAGTCGCGGCGCGTCGGCCGGAGCCCGGGAGCGTCGCCGAGGAACTCGTGGCACGCGAAGCAGTGCATCCCTTCCATGCCCTGCACGCGGACGGCGTGGCCGGGGTGGCACTCGGCGCACTTCGCGGCGATGGGCTCGAAGCCGTGCATGCTCGCGGCGTGGCAGCGCACGCAGGCGATGCGGTGCTGCTCGTAGTGGATCCGGTGGCCGCGCGAGCCCCCCACCTGCGGCCAGCGCGGGTCGTGCGAGAAGTGGCACTCGGCGCAGGAGCCGATCTCGACGCCGCCGTGCCCCGCCGGCGCCTTCCCGAGGAGGAACGCGCCCAGCATGGCGACGCCCTGCTCGGCCTTCGCGTGGTGGCAGCGCTGGCAGGCGACGCTCTTGTGCGTGCCGGCCATCCAGAGCGCGAACTCCGGGCTCGCCTGGTGGCAGGTCGCGCAGAGGCGCGGATCCTCGTCGACGTAGCGCTTGAAGCGCCACGCGCCCGCGGCGAGGGCGGCCACGGCGAGCGCGGCGAGGGTGAGGGCCAGCGTCTTCGCGGGGCGTGAGAGCCTCATGGGGGAGCGCGATTGTAGCGCGGCCCGTCCCGGGTCCGCGCGTCCGCGCCGCCCTGGAAAAAGAGGGGGGCCGCGCAGTCTCCCGCGCGGCCCCCCGACGCTCGCTCCCTGGGCGGGCGGCTTACTTCTGCTCGTCGCTCATCCGGTCGTACTCCAGCGGATGCTCGTGCTTCATCATCTCGACGCTGATCCGGCCGTTCAGCCAGGCCCAGTTCATCGGGAAGATCGAGGGCTTCAGGTGCACGTTGTAGAAGTGCACCACGAAGAGGAAGAGGATCGCGAGCGTCGCCTCCTCGCCGTGGATGATGAGGGCGGAGGAGATGAGCCAGCTCGGCGCCCACGCCGCGAAGAAGGCCGGGAACCAGAAGATGAACCCGGTGCCCACCATCATCACGATGCCCCAGAACACGGCCCAGTAGTCGAACTTCTCCAGGTACATGTACCGGTCGAACCTGGGCCGCTCCTTCTTCACGCCGAGCATGAAGAGGATGTTGTCCCGCATGTCGACGGCGTCCTTCGGCCCGGGCAGCATCGAGAGCGGGAGCCGCTTCTGGGCGGCGAGGAACGTCAGGTAGAAGAGGTGGTAGATCGACGAGGCGATGATGAGGACGGCGCCGACGCGGTGCCACATCGCCGCGCCCTCCGCGCCGCCGAAGATCTTCATGAACGCCTCGGAGTAGGGCGCCGCGTCCCTGCCCCCGATGATGGGCGCGTTGCCGAACGTCCCGGCGCCGCGGAGCGGCCAGCCGGTGATGCCGAGCAGGATGACGCCGGAGAGCATGAGCCAGTGCTGGATGCGCTGGTGGATGTCGAACCGGATGACGCTCCGCACCGCGTCGACGGAGGGGCCGTGGCCGCCCTTCGCCCGCATGCGCTGGCGCAGCTCGTAGACGAAGTCGACGAGCACGTGGAACGCGAAGAACAGCAGCGTGAGCGTGGTGAGGTACGAGAACGCGATGTGGATGATGTGCGGGACGGGGTGCCCGGACGTCTCCTGCGGCGTCTTGTGGGCGATGAGCGACGCGAAGCTGTCCGTGGCGCCGGCGTGGCAGCGCGCGCAGGCGTCCTTGCGGTTCTTCACGTTCACGATCGAGTTCGGGTCCGTCTTCGCCACGATCGCGTGGGTGCCGCCCCGGTTCGCGGGCGCCGCGTGGCAGCTCACGCACACCGGCGCGAAGGTGTTGCCGACGCGGACGAGGCGGCCGTGGATGGAGTCGTGGTAGGTGACCGCCGCCTCGGGGTTGAGGCCGGCCTCCTTGGCGAACTCCTCGTTGCCGTGGCAGGCCTCGCAGCGCTTCGCCATCGCGCGGCGATCCTCGGGCACCGGCTGGCGGGCGCCGGACTTCGGCTCGTAGAACGCCAGCGCCTTCACGGAGTGGAGCGAGCCGTGGCAGGAGGCGCAGGTGGGACCCGCGACCTTCGCGTCCTCACGCTGCCACTTCGAGTGGACCGAGGCGGCGAACGCGTCGGTCTGCTCGGTGTGGCAGTTCTGGCAGGCGAGGTAGGCGCGCGGGGAGGTGACCTTCACCTTCTTCTCGCCGTCGGCCCAGGCGGCCTTCTCCAGCCGGGAGACGAACTTCTGCTCCGCGTCGGACAGGGGCGGGAGGGTGCCGCCCATCGCGTGCTCTTCCGTGTAGCCCGCGTGGCAGTCCGTGCAGCCGACGCCGTTCTGGGCGTGGACGGACTTGGCGAAGAGGTCCGGGTGGACGGTGGGGCCGTCGCCGCCGGGGGAGTGGCACTGGAGACAGGTGTCGCTGCCCTGGGGCAGCTTCGGCTCTTCCGCTCGAGCGGTCGAGGCGAGGAGGAGCGCGAAGGAGAGGAGAATGGCTCGCATAGGCGGTGGGTCGCGGGTGCAACGGACATGCCCCTGCACCCAAACAGATTCTGAGGTTATGTTCCGGAAATCACGAGGGTTTGCGCGACATCAATCGCCGGGAGGTCGCAAAGCTTGCGCGCAATCGGCCCGAACGGGAAAGGCTGCGCGTTCGCGCACACCGCCGCGAGAAAAGCCGCGAGCCCGGAGAGGTCCCCGGGCCCGCGACGGGTCGAGCGGCACATCGGCGGCGCAGCTACTCGGGCGACGCCTCCTGGGCGGCCGGCTTCCGGACGGCGAGGCCGGTCAGCGCGCCCACGCCGGCGCCCGCGGCGGCGCCCATCACCGCGAACAGCGCGCCCACGCCGGCCACGCCGAGCACGATCCCGAAGACGATGAGCGCGCGCACGAGGAACGTCGGCTCGAGCGGCGTGCCGAAGATGCCGCCGGCGAGGAGCACGCCCGCGTAGCCGCCGTACAGCATCGAGGGGAGGAGCGCGACGGCGAGGAAGAGGGCGAGGCCGAGTCCGGCGCCGATGAGGGAGGGGGTCTTGCTCTGCATGACGGTTCTCCTGGTTCGCTGCGGTCTGGAAGGTTCCGGCGAGCACCACCGCGTCGCGTCCGCCGTGCTCGCTCCCTACTGCACGACCGCTGCCAGGATCGCCGCGCCTCCTCTCGCGGGCTTGCGCGCTCCGGCGTCGGGTTCTCCCGACAGCCCGCCGGGGCGGGACGACATCGCGCTGCGCGCTCCACATCATGCGGTTCCGCGGCGCGCCGGAGCCGCCTCAGCTCCTCAAGGCCGCGCGTCCACCCGCACCACCGGATAGCGTCGGTACGTCTCGTCCCAGGCCGGGTGGCGGCGGAAGAAGAACTCGCTCCGCGCCCGCCGGTCCGCCGCGAACGTCGGATCCGCGAGCCGCTGCTCCCACTCCGCGCGGACCGCCGCGTCCTCCGCGAGCAGCTGGCGGGCGAACGGCTCGAGCACGTAGTCCTCGATGTACTCCTTGCGCTCGAAGGCGGCGTTGAAGGTCCCCCAGGCGAGGAGCGCGTCGGGCGCGGCCGGCTCGAGGAGGTGCGCCGCGACGAGCGCGCGCGGCTGGGCGACGGGCACGAACAGCGCGCCCGCCCCGATCGACCGCCGCTCGCAGGCCCACGCGCCCTTCACCGAGAGCTGCTGGCGCCCCTCGAACGGCTCGGCGCGGAACTTCGCCTCCGTGGCGCGGAAGACCTCCACCTCGCGCGGCGGGCGCGCGCCGCCGAGGCGCTCGAAGCGCACCCCGTGGACCGCGAGCTTCGCCGCGACCGGCTCCGCGAAGCCGGCCGGCACCACCCAGCCGCCCCTCGGGAGGACGGCGCTCGCGGCCGGGCGGAGCGCGGCGAGGTACGGCACGTTCCAGACCTCCGGGCGCGACTCGTCGTAGCGGGTCACGGGCGCGCCGGTCACGACGGAGGGCTCGCGGACGTAGGCGTAGCCCCGGAAGGCGAGGGGCGTCGGCTCGCCGGTGGGCTCGAAGGCGAGCGCGACCTCGCGCCCGGCGAGCGCCGGCGCCTCGCGATCCGCGCGCTCGGCGGCGGCGCGCCAGCGGGCGCCGCGCTCGGCGGCGAGCTCGAGGAGCGCGCGGAGGAAGTCGACCGCCCCCTTCACGCGCTCGCCGTAGGGACGCCACGAGTGCGCCTCGAGGAGGATGCCGATGCGGTCCTGCGCCGCCCAGTAGCCGTGGCCGAAGTGCGGCGGCGGCACGCCCTGCGCGAACCCGCTCGCCGGATCGCCGTCCTCGCGGAAGGAGGGGTAGAAGTCCACCGGGAGGTGGCCGCCGGTGGTGAGGCGCGCGAGGAGCGCCTCGGAGAGCGCAGCGCCCTCGGGACGGAGCGCCGCGGCGTAGCCGAAGCGCGGCTCGACCATCACGGCGAGGTCGTGCTGGAACTGCGCGCCGTCGGTGACGTGCAGGTCCGCGTAGACGATGGGATCCCACTTGCGCAGGAGCGCGAGCATGGCGCGCGTCTCGGGCGCGTCCGCCTTCAGGTAGTCGCGGTTCAGGTTCAGGTTCGCCGCGGTCACGCGCCAGCCCGCCTCGAGCGGCCCGCGCTGGTTCGGCCGCTGCAGCGGCCCGAACCGCTCGTGCCCGTCGACGTTGAAGACCGGCACGAACACCGCGGTGACGCCCGCGAGCGGGCCGCCGCCCTTCCGCAGCAGCTCGCGGAGCAGGATGAAGCCCGCGTCCTTGCCGTCGAGCTCGCCCGCGTGGATGGCGCCCTGGAACAGGACCACCGGGCGCCGCCGCGCGCGAGCCGCGTAGGGGGTGAGGACGCCGTCGGCGCTCGCGACGAGCGCCACGAGCTCGCGCCGCTCCGGCGTCACGCCGAAGCTCACGCAGCGGGCGCGCCGCGGGAAGGCGCGCGCGTAGTCGCGACACAGCCGGACCGCCTCGTCGTAGCGGCCGGTGCGCTCGAAGGCGGTGCGCTCGGCGGTGGTGACGAGGTCCTGGGCGGTTGCGGAGAGGAGCGCGGCCGCGAGGGCCGCCGCGGGGGCGATGGGCATGGCCGCGCATCATAATGAGCGCGGCGCGAGATAGCCTGTCAGTGCGAGCGCCACCGCCGAGAAAGCCTGCAGCACGCCCGCGAGCCCCGCCGGGATGGGTCCGACGAGGACGATCCAGAGCGACATCCCACACGCGACCACCGCGAGGCTCGCGTGCACACGCTGGCGCCGTGCCGCCGGCGACGGGTCCGCCGCGCCCGCCGCGACGGGCATCCCCACCACCGCCGCGAACGTCGCGACGAACAGGCCGAATCCGACCAGCGCGACCTCGCTCTCCGGCACGGCCGCCGACACGAGCACGCCGAACGCCGCCGCCGCGAGCGCCGGGAGCGAGGCGAGCGCGAGCCCGGCGTTCGCGCGGCCGGCGCCGCGCGACGACGATCGCGAGGGCGGCGACCGAGAGCACCGCCCCGGCGGCGGCGCGGCGGGCGCTGCCGTGGAGCGGACCCGCCACGCGCGCGTCCTCCGCCCCGGCGAGCACCTCCAGCGGCGCGCGGTCCGCCTCGGCGAGGAGCTCCTCGCACTCGGAGAGCGGCCGCCGCGCCGCGCACATCGTGAGCGCGACGTCGCGCCTCGGCGCGCACGCAGCGCGGGTGCGCCCCGAGGCGAGGCACTCCGCGTACGCGAGCCGTGCTCCCACGTCCCGCTCCGCCGGCGGCTCGGTGGAGGCGGCGACCCCGAACGCGAAGGCGATGGCGACGACGAGCCCGGCCGCCGCGTACGCGATCGGCGATCCCTCGAGCTCGAGCGCCAGGGCCATGCGCGGGACCTAACGCCCGCGAGGCCTCGGCGCGAGACCCCTCGCCGCGCTCGACGATCCGTCAACCGGGAGGCCGCCCCGGCCTCACCGGAGACCGATCGAGACGTCACGCGGCCGCAGCGACCCTCAGGCGGAACGACCGCCGCGGCCCGAGGGCCGGCGGCGGTCGTGGAGAGAGCGCCTTCGCCAGGCGCGCTTCGTTCGGGGCGGGACGGACGAGCTACCCGTGCGCCGTGACCTGGCGCAGGATGTCCAGCTCCTCGAGCGCCTTCCCCGCGCCGATGACGACCGACGAGAGCGGGTCCTCGGCGAGGAACACCGGGAGCCCGGTCTCCTCGCGGAGCAGCACGTCGAGGTTCTTGAGCAGGGCGCCGCCGCCCGCGAGGACGATGCCGCGGTCGGCGATGTCGCCCGCGAGCTCGGGCGGGGTCCGCTCGAGCGTCACCTTCACCGCCTCGACGATTCCGTTGATGGGCTCGGAGAGCGCCTCGCGGATCTCGGAGGACGTGACGGTCAGGGTGCGCGGCACGCCGGCGACGAGGTCGCGCCCCTTGATGTCCATCGTGAGCTCCTCCTCGGTCGGATAGGCGGTGCCGATGCCCATCTTGATGAGCTCGGCGGTGCGCTCGCCGATGAGGAGGTTGTACTTGCGCTTGATGTGCTGGATGATCGCCTCGTCCATCTTGTCGCCGGCGATGCGCACCGAGCGGCTGTAGACGATCCCACCGAGCGAGATCACCGCGACGTCGGAGGTGCCGCCGCCGATGTCGACGATCATGTTGCCCGAGGGCTCGGTGATGGGCAGGCCCGCCCCGATCGCCGCCGCCATGGGCTGCTCGATGAGGTAGACCTCGCGCGCGCCCGCGCTCTCGGCCGCCTCGCGCACCGCGCGCTTCTCCACCTCGGTGATCCCCGAGGGGATGCCGATGATGATGCGCGGCTTCACGAAGCTCTTCCGGTTGTGCGCGCTCTGGATGAAGTACTTGAGCATCGCCGCCGTGACCTCGAAGTCGGCGATGACTCCGTCCTTCATCGGGCGGATGGCGACGATGTTCCCGGGCGTGCGCCCGAGCATCTCCTTCGCCTCCTTGCCCACGGCGAGGACCTTGCGGCCGCCGCGCGCGTCCTGCTGGACGGCGACGACGCTGGGCTCGTTCGAGACGATGCCCATGCCGCGGATGTAGATGAGGGTGTTCGCGGTCCCGAGATCGATCGCGAGATCGCGCGACAGCATGTTGTGAAGCCAGTTGAGCACGGCGGGGTCCGGATTATGGCAGGGCGGGTTCGAACGGCAAGCGGTTTCGGGAGGTTAGCGCGCCTTCGCGGACAGGTTCGCCGCGGGGCCGATGTGCTCGTCGAGCCACCCGAGCACAACATCGTAGAACACTCTCGCATTCTTCGGCTTGGAGACCCAATGCCCTTCGTCGGGGAATGCGAGGAGCTTCGAAGGGATCCCGCGCCGCTGCAGGGCCGTGAAGGCCGCGTAGCCCTGGTCGACGCCGGTGCGGTAGTCGAGCTCGCCCACCGAGACGAGGGTGGGCGTGTGCCAGCGCTGCACGAAGCGAGAGGGCGAGAACTTCTGGTAGTCGCCCGGCTGCTCGAACGGCGTCCCGCCGAACTCCCACTCCGGAAACCACAGCTCCTCGGTCCGGTAGAAGAAGGCTTCCAGGTCGAAGATCCCGGCGTGCGAGACGAGGCAGCGGAAGCGGTCGGTCTGGCCGTTCAGCCAGTGAACCATGTAGCCGCCGTAGCTCGCGCCCGCGGCACACATGCGCTCACCGTCCACCGTGCCTAGGGCGATGGCGGCATCGACGAGGGCCATTAGGTCCTCGTAGGGCTTGCCGCCCCAGTCGCGCGAGACGGCGTCCACGTAGGCCTGCCCGTAGCCGGTCGAGCCGCGCGGGTTCGGCAGCACCACCGCGTAGCCGCGCGCCGCGTACAGCATGGCGTTCCAGCGCGAGGTCCAGGCGTCGTTCCAGGCGCCCTGCGGTCCCCCGTGGACGAGCACCGCCGCCGGGTGGCGCTCGCCGTCGCGGTGGCCGGCGGGGAGGACGATCCAGCCGAACACCTTCGTGCCGTCCTTCGAGATCGCCTCGAGCGGCCGCAGCATCGGGCGCGCGACGCCGGCGAGCGCGTCCGCGGCGAGCCGCGTGCGCTCCGCCCAGCGCGCCTTGCCCGGTGCTCCCTCCAGCACCGCGACCTCGGGCGGGGCGGAGATCCCGTCCACGAGCGCCGCGGCGCGCGTCCCGTCGGCCGAGTACGAGACCGACTGGACGTTCACGCGCGGCCTTCCGCCGAGCGCCGGTGTGCCGGCGAGCTTCGCGATCTTCCCGCTCCGGACGTCCACCTCGTAGAGCTCGTGGTAGCCGGAGGTGAGCGCCGCGAACCGCAGCGCCGCGCCGCCCCGCGCCCAGTGGAGGTCGCTCGCCGAGAGCTCCGTGCCGGCGGTGAGGTCGCGGGCGTCCTTGCCGTCCGTCCCGGCCACCATCACCCGGAAGCGGTCCGACTCGTAGCCGCCGCGCGCCTGCGAGAGCCAGGCGATCCGGTTGCCGTCGGGGGAGGGACGCGGGCTCGCGTCCCAGCCCGGCCCGCTCGTCACGCGGCGGGCCTCGCCGCCCGCGAGCGGCACCGCGAAGACGTCCGCGTTGGTGGAGGCCGCCTCGAGCGGGTCGGCGACGGAGGTGAAGTAGAGCGTCTTCCCGTCGGGCGAGACCGCGAGATCGTCCACGCCGCCGCGGACGGCGGGCGGCGCGTCGCGATCGCCCGGCGTGAGGTCCGCGGGCGCGCCGCCGTCGAGTGGCACCCTGAGGACGTGCGTGCGCAGCCGCTCGCGCCACTCGTTCCAGTGCCGGAACAGGAGACGGGTCGCGAGGCGCGGCTTGCCCTTCGCCTCCGCCTCCGCCCTGGCTGCGCAGGCGGCGTCGGCGCCGCAGCGCGGGTCCACGTCCGCGGTGACGAGGAGCGAGGCGCCGTCCGGCGCCCAGAGCAGCTCGCTCACACCGCCGGGCAGGTCGCTCACCGGCCGGATCTCACCCGAGGCGAGGTCCACCACGTGCGCCTGGGGGGTACCGCCGCGCGTCGAGACGAAGGCGAGCCGCTTGCCATCCGGAGAGAAGCGCGGTGAGGAGATGCGCTCGTCACGATCGGTGAGCTGCCGCCGCACGCCGCCCGCCGCGGGGACGACGTAGAGGGCCGAGGAGATCTTGTCGCCCGCCCGGTCGAGTCGCCCCACCGTGAAGGCGACCCGGGCGCCGTCCGGCGAGAGCTCGGGCGCTCCGACGCGCGGGAGCGCCACGAGGTCGTCCACCGTGAACGGCCGGGGCGCGGCCGTGGCCACGACGAGCGCGGCGAGGGCGGAGGTCAGCATGGAGCGCCCTTCTACCACGTGCGCCCGCCACGTCCGAACGGCGCGGAGAGCTTTGCGGGGGCGGGCTCGCGCGCTACGCTCCGGCGCGAGCGATGGCGCGTCGCAAGCCCGCCCCGGAGCCCCCTGTGGCCTGCGCCCGCTGCGGGCACCTCGCCGATCCCTCGCGCGGGAGCGCGAACTTCTGCACGGCCTGCGGGGAGCCTCTCCGCGCGGGCGCGACCGGCGCGCGCGGCACCGGCCGCCGCCGCGGGAAGGATGGGGTCGTCGCCGACCGCTACCGGCTCGTCGAGCTCCTCGGCGAGGGCGGGATGGGCCGGGTCTACAAGGCCGAGCACATCCGCATGGGGAAGACGCTCGCGCTGAAGCTCCTGCGGGAGGACTTCGCCCGGGAGCCCACCGCGGCGGAGCGGTTCCTCGCGGAGGCGCGGGCGGTGTCGCGGCTGTCGCACCCGCACACCCTCGCGGTCTTCGACTTCGGCGAGGTCGGCCGGCAGGGCGGCCTGTACCTCGCCATGGAGTACGTGCCGGGCGAGGATCTCGCCGCGGCGCTCGCGCGGAGCGGACCGTTCCCCGAGGCGCGCGCCCGCGAGGTCGGCCAGCAGGTCCTCGGCTCGCTCGCCGAGGCGCACGACGCCGGCGTCGTCCACCGGGACGTGAAGCCCGCCAACGTGATGCTCATGCGCACGCGGGGGGGCGAGGACTTCGTGAAGGTCCTCGACTTCGGCATCGCCTCCCTCCGCGACGACTTCGCGGGCGGCGCCGACGCCGGCGCCGGCGCCATTCTGGGCACGCCCGCGTACCTCGCCCCCGAGCAGGCCCGCGGCTCCGCGCTCGATGGCCGCGCCGATCTGTACGCCCTGGGGTGCGTGCTCTACGAGCTCGTCGCGGGCCGGCCGCCGTTCGTGGCGCCGAGCCCGATGGCGGTCGTAAAGGCGCACCTGTCGCAGGAGCCGCCGCCGCTCGCCTCCCTGGCGCCGGGCGTGTCGCGCGCCTTCGCGGACGTCGTGCACCGCGCGCTCGCGAAGCGCCCTCAGGATCGCTTCCCCTCCGCCGACGCCATGCGCGCGGCGCTCCTCGCGCTCGCCGCGCCCGCCGGCCGCGCCCGCACGACCGCGCGGGAGCTCGAGGGCGACCTCGACCTCGCGAGCCGCGAGGACTTCGACGCCCTCGGCAGGCAGGTACGCGCGCTGCGCGCGGGGCGGCTGGCGCCGCTCGCGCTCGCAGGGAGCCTGGCGGTGCTCGCCGCGGGCGCCGCGCTCGCCTGGCGCTGGGACGGTGCGTACGCCCTGCTCGCCGCCCGCGCGCCGTCGCTCGCGGCGGCGCTGCCCGGCGCGCTCCGGCCCGACCTGCCCTTCGACGGGCGCGAGCACGAGCCGAACGACCGGCCCGAGCAGGCGAACCCGCTCCCGCTCCCCGCCGGCCCGGAGGGCGCGACGGAGCTCCTCGGCCGGGTGGGGGAGCGGCGCGGGCGCGAGCTGGGGGACGCGGACGTGTTCCGCGTGGAGGTGCCCGACGCGGGGCCGCGCACGGCGCTCGAGGCGGAGTGGACGGGCGCGGACGCCGGCGCGGGCCTCCCCGGCCTCGACGTGGCGCTCACGCTCCACCGCGCGCCCGACGAAGCCGCGGGAGGCGAGGCGCCGCTCGTGGCGCAGGTGGATCGCGGCGGGCCGGGCGGCGCGGAGCGGCTCGTCGCGGCGGTCTCGCGGGGCACCTATTACCTCGCGGTGCGCGAGCGGCACGCGCCCGGGGCGCCGCCCGTCGAGCGGCCCGAGCACGACTACCGGCTGAGGGTGCGGCTCGTCGAGGCGAGGCCGGGCGAGGAGCTCGAGCCCGACGAGCCGCCGGCGCCCGGCGCGGCAGCGGCGGAGTGGGCCGTCCTCGCGGCCCGCAACCCGCTCCGGCCGGGAGCGCCGCTCCGCGGGGAGACCTCGACCGACGACCCCGACGTGCTCGCCGCCGAGGTGGCGGGTGCGCCGGCGCTCGTCGCGCTCGTCCCGGATCCCGGCGTCGCGCTCGAGGTGCGCGCCCCGGCCCACGGCCCCGCTGCCGCTGCCTCGGAGGCGCTGGCGGAGGGCCTCTCCGCGCCCGGCGGATCGCCGCTCCTCGTTTCGCTCGCGCCCGTGCCCGTGCCGGCCGCGCCGGTGCTGCTCGAGGTCTCTGCCCTCGAGGACGCGGGCGGGTACACGGCCCTCGCGCTCGGCACGGACGCGGCCTCGGGCGAGGCGGCCCTCGCGCTCGTGCGCGCGCTCGCCGGCGCATCGCGCGCCGCGCCGGCGCTCGAGCTCGCCGCCGCCTACGCGGAGGAGCTGCCGAGAGCCGCCGCGCGCGACGCCGTGCTGCTCGAGGCGGGACGCATCGCCGAGGCCGCGGCCGCGAGCCTCGCGCCGGAGGGCGTCGCGGCGTACGACGCCGCCGCCCGGCGGCTCGGCGAGGCGCTCTTCGAGGCGGCGGACGGCAAGGTCCGCTACCTCGCCGCGTTCGAGCGGAGGATCGGCGGCGCGGGACCGCTCGCGGAAGAGGCGGCGCTCCGGGCCATCGCGCTCGCGCCGCCCTGCGGCGCGGAGGAGGTCTGGGCGAGGGCGGAGGCGGTCCTCTCGCGCGCGCCCGCGCCGGCTCCGGAGCGCGCCGCCACCGCCCGCGTGCTCGCCGCGCGCGCCGCGGAGGAGCTGCTCCGCGCGGCGCCGGCGGACCCGGCGCTCCGGGTACGCGCGGCGGACGCGTGGCGCGCCGTCGCCGTCGCCGTGGCCGGGGGGCCGGACTCCGCCCTCTCGAGCGCGCGCGCCGCCGCGATCGACGCGGGCGAGCTGCCGCCGGACGCCGGGCCCCTCTGCCGCTGAGGGAGCCTCCTCGATGGCGCGGGGCGCGGCGCGTGGCCGAAAACGAGGAGAGGGCCGGCCCCTGAGGACCGGCCCTCTCGATGAGGCGGTGCGGGCGAGCGGTTACGCCGGCTCGGCCTCGACCTTCACCTTGGCCTTGCCGACCACCTCGCTGTGGAGCTTCACGGGGACCTCGAAGTCGCCCGTGGTCTTGATCGGCTCGGAGAGATCGATCGAGCGGCGGTCGATCTGCAGGCCGCGCGCGGCGAGGGCCTCGGCGACGTCCATCGCCGTGACCGAGCCGTAGAGCTTGTCCTGCTCGCCGACCTTGCGCACGAGGGTGATGGGCGTCTCGGCGAGCCGCTTCGCGACGGCCTGCGCGCTCGCCTTCATCTTGGCGGCCTTGGCCGTCGCGATGGCCTTCTGGTGCTCGAGCTCGCGGACGTTCTTCGGGTTCGCGAGGACCGCGAGGCCGCGGGGGAGCAGGAAGTTGCGCCCGTAGCCGGGCTTCACTTCCACGAGCTCGCCGCCCTTGCCCAGGTTCTCGACGTCTTCACGGAGGATGAGCTTCATCGCCGGCCTCCCTTTACATCCCGCCCACGGTGTAGGGCAGGATCGCGAGCATGCGGCCGCGCTTCACGGCGGTGGCCACCTCGCGCTGGTGCTTCGCGCAGTTCCCGCTGATGCGGCGGGGGATGATCTTGCCGCGCTCGGTCAGGAAGTACTTCATCTGCGACTGGTCCTTGTAGTCGACCTTCAGCGTCTTGTCGGCGCAGAACCGGCAGACCTTGCGCCGGCCGAAGCCGCGCCGCCCACCGCCCTCGTCGCCGCCGCGATCGTCGCGATCGCCCCGGTCGCCGCGATCCCCGCGGTCGCCGCCGCGCGAGCCGAAGCCCCCGCCGCCGCCGCCACCACCGCCGAACCCGCCGCCGCCGAAGCCGCCACCGCTCCGAGGACCGCCGAACCCACCGCTGCTCTTCGGACCACCCATGTCAGGACGTGCCATGGCCTATTCCTCCGCCTCGGGCGCCTCGGCCTCGAACGGCTCCTCGCCGGGCACGAACTCACCGCGCTCCTCGCGCGGCTTCTGCTCGTCCTCGACGGCCTGGATCTTCACGTCGGCCTCGACCTGGCGGGCGTCGAAGTCCACGCCGTCGGCGACCTTCACCGACTGGAACTTCTGCACCACGTCGATCATCTTCAGGTTGCGCTCGAGCTCCGCCACCAGGCCAGGCTGGCCGATGTACAGGACGTGCATGTAGAGCGCCTTCGGGTTCTTGCCGACCGGGAACGCGGTCTTCCGCTTGCCCTGGTTGGTGAACCGGATGACCTTGCCGCTCTCGCGCGTCACGACGCCGCGCAGGCGCTCCTTGATCTCCTCCACCTGATCGTCCGGCGTCTCCGCCTTGAGCAGGTAGATGGTCTCGTACTCGCGTACGAGCTTCCTCGTCTCCGCCATGTCGCTCCCCTCGGGTCTGAAAGCGGCGGTTCGCCCGCCGCGAGGAGTCGTCTCCGTCTCCGCCGCCCGGCCCCATGCCGGTCGGCGGGTGCTGCAGGAGAGTGCTGCTATCCCGCCGCGCTCGCGCGGCGGTTCACCTGGTTCATCGCCTTCGCCGCGCCCAGCTCGACGACGAGCCGGGTGGCGTCGGTGGCGCGCACGAGGCAGTCCTCGAGCTCCGCCTCGTCGCCCTTCGAGAACCGGCCGAGCACGTAGTCGGCCGGGTCCATCCGCGGCGGCGGCCGGCCCACGCCGACGCGCACGCGCGCGTAGTCGGGGCCGCCCACGTGGGCGTTCACGCTCTTCAGGCCGTTGTGCCCGCCGTGACCGCCCCCGACCTTGAGCTGGATCCGGAAGGGGTCGAGCTCGAGGTCGTCATGCACGACGACGAGGTCCTCGCGCCCGAGCTTCCAGAAGTGGAGCGCGGGCCCGACGGCCTCGCCGGAGTGGTTCATGTAGGTCTGGGGCTTCATGATCCAGACCCGCTCGCCGCCCGCCCGCCCCTCCGCCAGCTCGGAGGCGAACTTGCGGAGGGTGAACTCGGCCCCGAGGGCGAGCGCGAGCCGGTCGGCAACGAGGAAGCCGACGTTGTGGCGCGTGCGCGCGTAGTCGGGGCCGGGGTTCCCAAGGCCGACGACGAGCTTCAAGGGCGTGCCTACTTCTTCGCGCCCTTGGCCTCGGGCTTCTTGCCCTCGGCCGCAGGAGCGGCGGCGCCCGCAGCCGCGGGGGCCGCGCCCGCCGGGGCGGCAGCGCCCTCGGCCGGAGCCGCGCCCGGAACGGCGGCCGCCACCGGGGCGACGACCTCCTCCTTCTCCGGCACGGCGACGAACGCGATCACGTAGTCGGTCGTGAACTTGAACTTGCACCCCTCGGGCGGGGTCAGCTCCGAGACGTGGATCGAGGCGCCGATCTTGAGGTTCGTGACGTCGACCTCGATCCGCACCGGGATCTTCGCCGGGAGCGCCTCGAGCACGATCTCGTGCGTCGCGAGCGAGAGGATGCCGCCCTCCGCCTGGCCGGCCGCGCGGCCGGTCGTGACGACCGGCACGTCGACCTTCACCGGCTCCTCGAGGCTCACCTCGAGGAAGTCGGCGTGCTCGAGCTTCCGCGAGACGGGATCGACCGCCCAGTCCTTGAAGAGGACGTGCTTGTCGCTGCCGTCCAGCTTCAGGGTGAGGAGGGTGTTGAACTTGTGAGGGGTCTCGATCGCCTTGAGGAGCGCGCTGGGATCCACCGCGAGGTGGGTCGGCTCCTGCTTGCGGCCATAGACGACCGCGGGGATGAGGCCCTGCTGACGCAGCCGGCGGGCGGGACCCTTGCCCTTGCCCTCGCGGCGCTGCGCGTTGACGATGATGTCGGCCATTCTCGTCCTCCCAATGGACTCGGGCCGCTCCGATCGGGGAGCGGAGCGCGAGGGGCCGCCGGATGAGCGTGCCGGCCCTGGGTGGTGTGAGGGCCCCCGACCTTCCGGGAGCCACGGGAGCGCGGGTGATTACCGGAAACCCCGCGGCGAGTCAAGAGGTTCGGGGCGGTTTACCGTCGGGGGCCCCGCCGAGCAGGGGCGGGGGCGCAGCCCCCGCTTAGACAAACAAACTCGACAGCGAGTCGGCCGAGTGGATCCGGCGCATGGCCTCGGCGAGGAGCCCCGCGACCGAGAGCGCGCGGATCTTCCGGCACGCCTCGGCCTCCGGGCGGAGGGTGATCGTGTCGGTCACCACGACCTCCTCGATCGGGCTCTTCACGATCCGCTCGACGGCCGGGCCGGAGAGCACCGCGTGCGTCGCGTACGCGTAGACCTTGAGCGCGCCCTTGTCCATGAGCGCGTTCGCCGCCTGGGTGAGCGTGCCGGCGGTGTCGATCATGTCGTCGAGGAGCACGGCGATCTTCCCCTGCACCTCGCCGATGACGTTCATGATCTCGGCGACGTTCGGCTTCGTGCGCCGCTTGTCGATGATGCCGAGGGTGGACCCGAGCCGCTTCGCGTAGGCGCGGGCGCGCTCCACGCCGCCGGCGTCCGGCGAGACGACCACCACGTTCTGGGTGTCGCCGTCGAAGCGCTTGCGCATGTGCTCGACGAGCACGGGCGCGGCGTAGAGGTGGTCGAACGGCACGTTGAAGAAGCCCTGGATCTGGCCGGCGTGCATGTCCATCGAGACGACGCGCGTCGCGCCCGCCGCCACGAGGAGGTCCGCGACGAGCTTCGCGGTGATGGGCGAGCGCGAGGCGACCTTCCGGTCCTGCCGCGCGTACCCGTAGTAGGGCATGACGGCGGTGATGGAGCCCGCGGACGCGCGCTTCAGCGCGTCCATCATGATGAGGAGCTCCATCGCGTTCGTGTTCGCGTCCGGGGAGGTGGACTGGACGACGAACGTGTCGAGCCCGCGGACGTTCTCGCCGATCTCGACCTGGATCTCGCCGTCGGAGAAGCGCCCGACCGTCGCGTGGCCGAGGGGCCGGCCGAGCTCCTTGCAGATCGCCTCGGCGAGCTTCCGGTTCGAGTTGCCCGAGAAGACCCGGTAGTCGGGCCGATTTCCAAGGAATTGCATCGCGCGCTCCGGCGTGATCCCGCGAAGAACAGACGACGGCCCCGGGGAGGGGAGGCCGTCGGCGGCGCCACATATACCGGAACCGTCGGACGGACCCAACGGGCAAGCGCGCCGGAGCGGAAAAGCGAGACCGGCGCCGCGTCAGGCGTCGTGCGGATCGGTGCCGGTCGGGCGGGGAGCCGCCCCCTTGTGCACCTCGCGCTCGTACTGGGCGAGGATCGTCCGCTCCATCCGCTCCCGCGTCTCGGTGTTGAGCGGGTGGGCGATGTCCTTGAACGTGCCGTCCTTGCGGCGCTTCGCCGGCATCGCGATGAAGAGGCCGGTGTTGCCGTTGATCACCTTGAGGTCGCGGATGACGAAGCAGTCGTCGAGGGTGATCGTGACGTACGCCTTCAGCTTCTCTTCGTTCACGGGGAAGACGCGGACCTCGGTGATCTCCATGGCGTAACCCCCGGATGCCGTCGCACCGTCCTCGCGGCGAGGACCCTCACGTCCTGCGCGACGATCTCCTCCGCGATCGTCCGCGCCGCTCGCGCCGCCGCGTTCTTGCTGGGAAAAAGCCCGAACACGGTGGGCCCGCTTCCGGACATTATAGCGGCCGTCGCGCCGCGACCCACAAGCAGCCCCAAGAGCGTCTTCAGGGGCGGCCGCTCCGCGAGACAGGGCGGCTCGAGATCGTTCCCCGCGCGGGACGGATCGAAGCGATCGAAGCGTGGCGCGAGCCGGGGGCTGCGGCCGTGCCGCGCTGCGTCGAGCCAGCGGTAGGCGTCGCCGGCGCGGATGGCGAGCTCGGGAGCGGTCGGGTAGACGAGCACGAGGTGCTGAGGCGCCACGTCGGCCGGCGTGAGCCGCTCGCCGCGGCCCTCGGCCCACGCCGGGCCGGGGCCGAGGAAGAACGGCACGTCGGAGCCGACCTCCGCCGCGATCGACGCGAGCGCCCCGGCGTCGCGGATCCGGAACGCGCGCGCGAGGCAGCGGAGCACCGCGGCCGCGTCGGACGAGCCGCCGCCGAGGCCGGCGGTGACCGGGACTCGCTTCGCGATGCGGATGGCCACGGCGCGCTCGATCCCGAAGCGCGCGCGGAAGCGCTCCGCCGCGCGGGCGGCGAGGTTCGAGGCGCCGTCGAGCTCGGGGCGGCCCGGCACGCGGCAGGTGACCGGCCCCGCGCGTTCGCCCACCGTGACGTCCACGCGGTCGCCGAGGTCGAGCGGGACCATGAGCGAGCGGATGCCGTGGAAGCCGTCCTTCCGCGGCGGGCCGACGCGCAGGACGAGGTTCACCTTCGCAGGGGCGATCGTCTGGAGGCGCACGCGTCGCTCCTACCACAGGCGGCGCGCGCCCTGCGGCCCCGCCCGCGCGTCGCCCTGCGAAGGGCATGGCGCCACCCCGGTCAGAGCGTGAGGCCGTAGAGCGCGCCGTACTTCGTCTTCACGTAGCGTTCGAAGTCCGCGTCGGTGAGCCCCACCCCGGCCGCGTCGCGCACGATGTCCTCGGCGTCCTTGCGGCGGCCGACGCGGTAGACCTTCTCGGCGAGCCAGCGCCGCAGCGGGGCGAGATCGCCCGCGGCGATGGCGTCGTCGAGCCCGGGGAGCGCGCGCCCGGCGGCGGCGAAGAGCGTCGCGGCGTAGAGGTTGCCGAGCGTGTAGGTCGGGAAGTAGCCGAGGTCTCCCCACGCCCAGTGAATGTCCTGCAGCACCCCCTCCGCGTCGTCGCGCGGCCGGACGCCGAGGAGCGCCTCGGAGCGCGCCGCCCACGCCTCGGGGAGGTCCGACACCGCGAGCGTGCCGCGCATCATCCCGAGCTCGAGCTCGAAGCGCAGCGCGACGTGGAGGTTGTAGGTGACCTCGTCCGCCTCGACGCGCACGAGCGAGCGCTCGACGCGGTTCACCGCCCGGTGGAAGTCGGCGGGCGCGACCCCGGCGAGCTGCGGGAAGCGCGCGGCGAGCCGCGGCAGGAACGCACGCCAGAACGGAAGCGAGCGGCCGACCAGGTTCTCCCACAGGCGCGACTGCGACTCGTGGATCCCCATCGACGGCGCGGCGCAGAGCAGGGAGCGGCGGTGCTCGCCGGGGAGGTGCTGCTCGTAGAGCCCGTGGCCGGCCTCGTGGAGCGTGGAGAAGATCGCGGAGAGCGGCTGCGCCTCGTAGACGCGCGTCGTGACGCGCACGTCGCCCGGGTCGAGGCCGAGGGTGAAGGGGTGGAGCGAGCGATCCTGCCGGCCGGCCGCGGGGTCGAAGCCGAGCGCCGCGAGGAGCTCGAGGGTGAAGCCCCACTGGGCCTCGCCGTCGAAGCGGCCGGAGAGGAACCCGTCCTCGGGCGCAGGGGCCGCGTCGATCGCCGCGACGAGCGGCGAGAGCCACCCGACGAGCCGGCGGAGGATGGGCTCGAGGCGGGCGACGCGCATGCCGGGCTCGTAGCCCTCGAGGAGCGCGTCGTAGGGTTCGGACGCGCCGGGGTCCGGCTGCGCCTCCGGCCTCCGCGCCAGCATGGGCATGAGCGCGTCGGCCTGCTCGCGCCGGAGCTCGACGAGCCGGGCGAGCTTGGGGGCGAAGAGGGCGAAGGCGCGCGCGTTGCGGGCCGCCTTCCAGGCGTCGACGCCTTCCGCCTGGGCCTGCGCGAGCGCGCGGACGAGGTCCTGCGGCACGCGCGCGGCGCGCTCGTGATCGAAGCGGAGCGCGCGGAGGGCGGCGGCGCGGTCGGGATCCCCGGAGGCCTCGCGCTCGGCGAGGTCGAGCGCCTCGGCGACGCGGGGCTGGGTGAGCCGCTCGTGGAGGGCGGCCTGGACCGCGGCGAGCTGGTCGCCGCGGGCGACCGCGCCCTTCGCCGGCATGAACGTCTCCTGGTCCCACTGAAGGAGGGAGACGGCGCCCCCGAGCGCCCGCACGTCGCACATGACGGCCGCGAGCGTCTCCCACGCGGCGCTCCTCGGGGCGGGGGCGGTCTCGGGCATGGCCGCTCATTTAGGCAGAGGAATCCGGGGGGACAAGCATTATGCTCCCCGCCCGTGCGAGACCGCAGCTACGACACCGTCCCGTTCCGGCTCTCCGAGATCGAGCACCGCTACGGCGAGAACGTGCACATCGTCGCGAACCCGTTCCTCCTCGGACACCTCGCGACGCTCTGCGCGAAGGAGACGCGCCAGCCCGACATCAGCCGGCTCGTGCGCATCCTCTACGAGGACCTCATCCGCACCGTCCTCAACGTCGAGTTCCCGCGCCGGCGCGTCTCGGTCCCGACGCGCATGATCGACACCTCCCCCCAGGGGATCTTCGAGGGCGAGGTCATCGACCGGGCGGTCCGCGCCGTGACGGTGAACATCGCCCGGGCGGGCGCGCTCCCGTCGCAGGTCGCCTACGACCTCCTGAACGAGACGCTGGAGCCCTCGCTCGTGCGGCAGGACCACATCATCATGAGCCGCATGCTCGGGGTGAACGAGGAGGTCGTCGGCGCCGGCATCGGGGGCATGAAGATCGGCGGGGACATCGACGAGGCGTTCCTGCTCTTCCCCGACCCGATGGGCGCGACGGGCAGCTCGCTCTCGACCGCCATCCAGACCTACAAGACGAAGGTCCCCGGCAGGCCCCGGCGGATCGTGAACATCCACCTCATCGTCACCCCGGAGTACCTCCGCACGATGACGCGGGCGCACCCCGACGTCGTCGTCTACGCGATCCGGGTGGACCGCGGCCTCTCCGCGCCGGACGTCCTCGCGACGATCCCGGGCACGCGCTGGGACGACGAGCGCGGCCTCGACGACCACCAGTACATCGTCCCCGGCGGCGGCGGCTTCGGGGAGATCCTGAACAACGCCTATGTCTAGCGGCGCGGGCAAGGTCGACGTCCTCATCTCGCAGGCGGACCTGCAGGCGCGGGTCGCGGCGCTCGGCGCCGAGATCACG
The DNA here is from genome assembly GCF_022690695.1 of Anaeromyxobacter sp. SG17. Classification (NCBI taxonomy): domain Bacteria; kingdom Pseudomonadati; phylum Myxococcota; class Myxococcia; order Myxococcales; family Anaeromyxobacteraceae; genus Anaeromyxobacter; species Anaeromyxobacter sp. SG17. Next base: position 2,271 of record NZ_JALCYX010000009.1, on the reverse strand, counting down.
CGCGATCACGCGGGACGCTCGCTCGTGGTGGTCGGGGTGCTGAAGGGGAGCTTCATCTTCCTCGCCGACCTGGTGCGGGCGATCGACCTGCCGATCTCCATCGACTTCATCGGCATCTCCTCGTACCAGGGCACCCGCTCGACCGGGGTCGTGCAGATCACGAGCGATCTCACCCGGCCGATCGAGGGCAAGGACGTGCTCCTCGTCGAGGACATCGTCGATACCGGGCTCTCGATGCGGTACCTCCTCGACAACCTCGCGACGCGCAAGCCCGCGAGCGTGCAGGTGTGCGCGCTCCTCGAGAAGCCGTCGCGCGCGGTCGTGAAGGTGCCCATCCAGTACCGCGGCTTCGAGATCGGCGACGAGTTCGTGGTGGGCTACGGGCTGGACTGGGACGGCAAGATGCGGAACCTGCCGTTCGTGGGCGTGCCGCGGGTGTGAAGGGGTAGTCGTCATTCGTGACCGGCCGCGGGCGAGAGGCCCGCCGGCACGAGGCTCTAGCGACGGCGCGGTTCGCGGCGCGGAAGGCGATCGCGAGCGCGCGAACCGTCGCGCAGCGCGGGAGGACACTCGTGGCGGACGACACGACGAGGACGCCGCGGCGCGGCGGCGGGGCGAGGGCGGCGGTCGCGTGGGTCGCGATCGTGGGGCTCCTCGCGCTCGTCCTGTGGCTCGTCTCGGAGCGGAACGCGCGCACCTGGTACCTCGTTCCGGACGAGGGGCGCCTCGTGGTGATGCGCGGCATCCTCGCGCCCTTGGGCCGGCAGACCTTCAAGACCGCCGATCCGTCGCAGGCGCAGGCGTACGAGCCCATCGTGGCGCCCCCCGGCAAGCCGCTCCCGGCGGAGCGCGCGTTCGAGGAGCGGAGCCTGCTCGACCAGGGGATCTACGATCTCCTCTCCGGCTGGGCGCGCGAGGAGATCGCGAGCGGCGACGCGGCGCGGCTCGAGCGCGGGCTCGGCTACCTCTCCCGCGCCGAGCGGCTCGCCGGCCTCTCGCCCACGCAGCGCGAGGACCTCTCCGCGCTCCGCGCCGAGTCCGGGTTCTACGAGGCGCAGCGGCTCCTCGATCGCGCCGTCGGCGAGCTGCGCGACGCGACGGAGAAGCTGCGGCACACGGGCGCCTCGCGCTCCGCCCGCGCGAACGACGCGCGCGCGCTCCTTCACGACGTCGAGCCCGCGCTCGACGCCGCCTCGATCGCGCTCCGGAATGCGGCCAGCGCGCAGCGGTCCCAGCAGAGCGGGCAGGGCGCGCAGCCGGCGGCGCAGCCCGGGGCGCCGGCCCAGGCGGCCCCGACCGCGCCCGAGTCGGCCCCGGCACCGCCATCGGGGGAGTCGGGCGGCGAGAAGCGCTAGGTCCGCGCCGTGGCGGGGCCGCCGCCCCGAGGTGCGCACACCTCCGCTCCTCTCCGACCCCCGCGCTCCCCGCGGGCCGCCCGCCTAAGCGCCGCGGGCCCCGCCGCCGGACGCCCGGGGCCGGGGTGGTAACATCGCCGCGCCATGGCCCCCTTTCACGCGCGCAACGGCGCGGGCGATCTGCTCGCGCGCTACAGCTTCATCGAGCCGCTCCTCGCCGGCCGCCGCGTGCTGGAGATCGGCGCGGCGGCGGCCTCCGACGGCGCGACCGCGCTGTTCCTCGCCGAGCGCGGGGCGGCGGCGGTCCTCTCCATCGCGCCGAGCGAGCCGGAGCTCGCCGCCGCGCGCGAGGCCGGGCACCACCCGTTCGTGCAGTTCCGCGCCGCCGAGCCCGAGGCGCTGCGGGCCGGCACCTTCGACCTCGTGCTCGTCGCCGACGGGAGCGCGCTCGCGCGCGAGCCGGCCCGCGTCGCGACGCTCCGGCGCCTCCTCGCGCCCGGCGGCCGCCTCGTGACCGCGATCGCGGCCGGGGGCACCGCGCTCGCCGATCTCGGCGGCGAGCCGGCCGCGCCCGAGGCGCCGCCCTACGAGGCCTTCGTCGCGACGCTCGCGGACGAGTTCGCCCTCGTGGAGGTCGCCACGCAGTCGGCGACCGTCGGCTACGTGCTCGCGCTCGCGAGCGCCGGCGAGGACGAGCCGGACATCGCGATGGACGGCACGGCACGCTCGCCGGGACGCCCGAGACCGCCGCCTACGTCGCCATCTGCGGCGACGAGCCGTGCGGGCTCGGCGGCCTGTCGGTGGTGGCGCTCCCGGTGCGGCCGCTCGCGGACGGCGCGCGCGGCGCCGCCGGGACCGCGCGGGCCGCCGCGGATGCGCTCGCGACCGCCGAGGCGCAGCGCGCCCTCGCCGCGGG
>NZ_JALCYX010000089.1:0-15650 GCF_022690695.1 Anaeromyxobacter sp. SG17 | reverse complement strand
CGAGCTGCGGGCCGCAGTCGCTCGATTCGTTCTGCCACCACGGCGCGAACGAAGCTACCCGCGCGCGGTGAAGCTGAAGATGAGCAACTACGCCCGCAGCCGCCCGGTCGCTAAGTGAGTGGCATTGGCGCTAACCTCGCGCCGTGCCGCTCGCCTTCCACCACCTCGCGATCCAGTGCGCCGACCTCGACCGATGCGAGACGTTCTACCGGGACCTGCTGGGCCTCCCCGTGCTGAAGCGGTGGCCGCGCGAGGAGGGTGGCGGGGACCGGAGCGTGTGGCTCTCGGTAGGAGAGGGTGAGGGGGCGTTCCTCGCGCTCGAGCGGGCGGAGGAGCGGCCCGAGCAGCGCCCGTGGCGGGACGGCCGGGCGGGGCTGCACCTGCTCGCGCTCCGCATCTCCCCGTCCGAGCGGGGCGCCTGGGAGGACCGGCTCGACGAGGCGGGTGTGCGCGTGATCCACCGCACCCGCTGGACGATCTACTTCCACGATCCGGAGGGGAACCGGATCGGGCTCACGCACTACCCGCACGACGTCTGACGGCCGCGGCGGCTCCGCGGTAGGAGAGAGAGGTGCTCTTCGACCGCCGCCGCTACCACCGCGACAACTACGTCTACCTGCTCGCCGAGGGGGACGACGCGGTCCTGGTCGATCCGGGCGACGCGCGGGTCGCGCTCGCGCTCGCGGCGGACCACGGCGTCCGCCCGCGCTTCATCCTCCACACGCACGGTCACGCCGACCACACCGGCGGCTCGGCCGAGGTGCGCGCAGCGCTCGGCGCCCCCGCGGTCGAGGTCTACGGCCACGGCGGCGACGCGGCGTGGTTCGCGCCGGACGTGGAGGTCTCCGGCCGCCGGACGCTCTCCCTGGGCGCGGTGCGGGTGGACGTGCATGCGGCGCCGGGGCACACGCCGGGGTCGGTGCTGTACGCCTGGCGCGGCAAGCTCCTCACCGGCGACACGCTGTTCTGGGGAGGCTGCGGCAACTGCCGGCACGGCGGGGATCCGGCGCGGCTCGCGGAGAGCTTCCTCGGGACCCTCGCCGCGCTCGACGGCGCGTTCGAGGTCCACCCCGGCCACGACTACGCGGAGGCGAACCTGCCGTTCGCGCTCGCGCTCGAGCCGGGAAATGCCGCCGCCCGCGCCCGGCTCGCGCAGGTCCGGGCGGCGCACGCGGCCGGCGCGGAGCCGCCCGCGTGGACGCTCGCCGAGGAGCGCGCGGTGAACCCGTTCCTGCGCGTGGGCGCGCCCGAGATCCGCGAGGCCGTCGCCGCGCGCGCGTCCGGCGCGACCTACGTAGACGACGTGGCGCGGTTCGTCGCGCTCCGCGCGCTGCGCGACCGGTTCCAGGCGTGATGGGCGCTTCGCGGAAGGGAGGGCACGTGCGCGATGGGCAGGAGAGGGGAGGAGACGGGGAGGCCCGCGAGCCCGGGCCGTACACGCTCGCGAACGGGCTCACCGCGCTCCGGCTCGTGCTCGCGCCGGTGTTCCTCGTCCTCTACGTGAGCGGCGATCGGCTCCGTGCGCTCGCCGCGTTCGCGGCCGCGGCGGCGACGGACGTCCTCGATGGCCTCGTCGCGCGCGCGCTCCGCCAGCACACCCGCCTCGGCGCAGCCCTCGATCCCATCGCCGACAAGGTCCTCGCGGCGTGCGCCCTCGTCGCGCTCGCGGCGACCGGGAGGCTCCCGCTGTGGTTCCCGGTGCTCGTCGTCTCCCGCGACGCGCTGCAGATCGCGGGGGCGGTGCTCCTGCGGACGACCCACCGGCCCGTCCCCATCGCGCCGACGCGCATCGGCAAGTACGCCACGTTCGGGCTCGCCGCCACGGTCGTGTTCGCGCTGGCCGCCGACTACGGCGCCTACCCCCGCGCCGTTACCGGCCCGAACGTGGCGGCCTGGGCCCTCCTCACCGCGCAGTGCGTGGCGGTGTCGTTCGGCCAGTACTTCCTGCTCTTCGTCCGCGCGCTGCGCGCCCCATCACGGTGACCCGGAACGACAGCCAGTCGCTTCCCGGACGAGCGGCCATGAATAACTTACCGGCGGATGCCCTCCCGGAAGCTCAAGCTCGTCATCTCCGACTTCCACCTGGGGAAGGGGCCCTATCGCGAGGACGGCTCGGTCAACGTGTTCGAGGACTTCCGCCAGGACGGGAAGTTCGCCGAGTTCCTCGACTACCACCGGGAGGGCGAGTTCGCGGGCGCCGAGACCGAGCTCATCGTGAACGGCGACTTCTTCAACCTGCTCTCGGTCGACCTCGACGGCCGCCTGCAGGAGGCGATCACCGAGCGCGTCGCGGTCGAGAAGACCGAGGCGATCCTGCGCGGTCACCCGCACGTCTTCGACGCGGTGGCGCGCTTCGCGGGCGACGCCCGGCGGAGCGTCACGTTCCTCATGGGCAACCACGATCCCGGCCTGCTCTTCGCCGGGGTGCGCGAGGTCATCGCGCGGCGCATCGGCGGGACGCACCGCTTCCTCCTCGACGGCTACGACTTCGACGGCGTGCACGTCGAGCACGGCATGCAGCGCGAGCCGATGAACGCCTTCAACCCGAACCGCTACTTCCGCGAGCGCAAGGGCGAGCTGTTCCTCAACCTGCCGCTCGGGTCCCGCTACATCATCTCGGTGCTGAACGAGGAGAAGGCGCAGCGCCCGTACATCGACAAGGTCGCCCCCTTCGCGAGCTACTACCGGTGGGCGCTCCTCAACGACCCCGAGGCGGTCTTCCGCATCTCCCTGCGGTCGATCCGCTTCGCCGCCGCGGCCGCGCTGAAGAAGATCCCCCACCTCGACCCGATGCCGCTCGCAGACCTCGCGAAGCGGCTCGTGCGCTACACCGCGTTCCCCACCCTGGAGCACGAGGCGCGCCACCTCCTCGCGCGCAAGGGCTACCACACCGTGATCATGGGCCACACGCACGTGCCGATCTACCGTGAGTACGCCCGCGACAAGGTCTACCTGAACACCGGCACCTGGAACGCGATGACGTCGCTCGACGTCGGCAACCTGGGGCGAACGGAGCAGCTCACGTACGCCCACGTAGAGTACGTCGACGGCCGCCCCCGCGCCCGGCTCCGCGAGTGGCGGGGGATCGCTCGGCCGGCGGAGGACGTGTTCTTCTGAAGGGTCTTTTCCCGCGCCGAGGGGAGCACTCCGCGGCCACCCCGGCGGCCGTCGCGGGGCACGCTCCGAGCGTTCGCCTTCCCCGTTGACTCCGGCGGAAAGTGGGCTATAAACGCGCCTCGCCGTTGCGGAACAGGCCCGTAGCTCAGTGGTAGAGCACTACCTTGACACGGTAGGGGTCGTCAGTTCAATCCTGACCGGGCCTACAACAATGACGGGGACCTGGCTCGCGCTGGGTCCCCGTTTTTGTTTCCGGCCGCGGCTGGGTAACGAACCGGGTAACGGCGTCTTCCGATCGCGGCACGTCGAACACCTTCGGGAACCCGCGGCTCGAAACGGGCGGCGGTGAGCTCGACTGGGCGCACCGCTCCGCTTCGCAGCGGCGATGCCGGTGCGAAGCACGATGGCCGCAACGTGCCGCGGGTGTGACGCGCAGCGGCGGCTCTTCGCGAAAGGCCGGGCAACGGCGCGCACCCCGTGCGCAGCACCGAGCGGTGCCGGCGCACCCTTCTCGCCGCCACTGTAACCAGTGAGCCCGCTCCACGTAGTGACGACGGGCGTACGCGGGAGAGCGGCGTCGAAAGGGCGAGCCATGACGACGAGCAGGACGACGACCAGCGAGATGTGGGAACTCCCGGAGAACGCGGCGCTGCGGCTGCCCGCGGGGATCGGGATCGTCGTGCGGGTCGAGCGCGGCACCGTGCTCGTCACGCAGGAGAGCGACCTCGACGACCACGTGCTCGAGCCGGGCGACGAGTTCATGCTCTCGCGCCCCGGTCTCGCGGTCGCCTGGGCCTTGAGCGAAGCGGCCCTCTCGATTCTCCCAGCGGTCCACCGGATGGCGGCGTGAACCTCGCGATCACGTGGTTGGCGCGTTCGCTCCGGTGCATGACGCGGAAGCGCGACCTCTGGTCCGACCCGAACATGTTCGAGTGCACCCGGTGACGGGTCGCCAGCCAGAGGTCGTCGTGCTCTGAGCACGCACGGTGGGAGGCGCCCTCGCTCGATTGGCGCTCGGATGCACGGTCGCCTGGAAGGAGTGCTGCAGGACAGGGCGCGCTGCGGTGGGCACACGCGCGAGGTGCCCCGTCGACGGCGATGCCCTCCAAGTGCACGCAGCGAAGATGATGCTCGGCACGCCCGACCTCTACCTTCTGATCGCCGGATACGACCCTGCCGGCGTCCGGCAACACCTACGTTTCGCTGTCGAGCTGGAAGTGGGCGCCCGCCGAGCTCTTCAAGGTCGACGCGACGGGGGAGCTGTTCTGGAGACTCACGCTCGTGCAGTCGAACATGCCCGCGGCGCCCTGCGTCGCGCTGGATCGTGACGGCGTGATTCACGTGACGGTTCACCGACACCGGGTGGGAGATCCGGAAGTACGACGCCGAAAGAGGTCTGCTCGCGACCGTGCCACTCCCCCCGCTCCGCACGCCGATCTCGATGGCGCTCGGCGCCGACGGCGCCATCCATGTCGCCGGCGAGGGCACCAGCCCGACGGCCGAGAGGACGCGTTCGTCGCGAAGCTCGGGCCGGACGGGGCGCCGATGTGGGAGGTTCTGATCGCGACGGACGGCGGCGGGTCGACCGGCTTGGCGCCCCCCACTTACTCCGGGCGTCGCGTGGCCGTCGGGCCGACGGGGACCGTCTCGGTGGTCGGGTGGATTTACACGTACACGCAGACGCCGACGGACGTCACGTTCCTCGCGCGCTACACCTCCACCGGTGAGAAGGTGTGGATCCACCGCTTCCCACGGGACTCGAACGACGCGCCGGGAGAGGTCATCGCCGCTGGCCCGGGCGATCACCTGTGGTCTTCGGCGCCCGTCGGGGAGTGGCCGAGCACCCGGGCGCGCGTGAGCCGCTACGACGTGAACGGGGAGGCCGTCTGGAGCCTCGAGTTCGGCGACGTCTCCACGACGTGGACGATCGGCGATCTCGTCGTGGACGGCGCGGGCGACGCATACGTCGGCGGAGACACGATCTTCCCGGGGGCGTCGGAGGGGGACACCGACGCGTTCGTCGCGAAGATCTCGCCGGACGGCGTGCTGCAGTAGAACCCGTCCAGCTCGACGCCGCTCCGGCCACGGCGTGGGAGCGGCGCTCTCGACCGAGCGCGATCGGACGGGGTCGAGAACGCCGCATCCCCTCGCTCATCGGCTCGCGGGGAGTGCTTGATGGCGACCGTCCCGTGGGCTACAAGCGCGTCGCCGCTGGCCTTTCGCGCCGCGCGCGGTTAAGGAAGACGACCATGTCCGATCTCGTGAAGGTGACCCTCCCCGACGGCAGCCAGAAGGACGCGCCGCGCGGCACCACCGTCCTCGACTTCGTGAAGACGTCGATCGGGCCCGGGCTCGCCAAGGCCGCCTACTTCGCCAGGCTCGACGGCGAGGCGGTGGACCTCTCGCGCGCGATCGACCGCGACGCGAAGCTCGAGATCGTCACCACGAAGAGCCCCGAGGCGCTCGAGGTCGCGCGCCACGACGCGGCGCACGTCATGGCGTCGGTCGTCCAGAAGCTCTACCCGGGCACCCAGGTCACCATCGGCCCGGCGATCGAGGACGGCTTCTACTACGACTTCGCGCGCGAGACGCCCTTCACGCCGGAGGACCTCGAGAAGATCGAGAAGGCGACCAACGAGGCCATCGCGGCCGACCTCCCGTTCGTCCGCGAGGAGATCTCGATGGACGCCGCGCTCGGGCTCTTCGAGGGGTTGGGCGAGAAGTACAAGGTCGAGATCGTGAAGGACATCGCCGCGCGCGGGGCGAAGACGCTGACGCTCTACCGCCACGGCGACTGGGTCGACTTCTGCCTCGGCCCGCACGGTCCGTCGACCAAGCGCATCGGCGTCGTGAAGCTCCTCAACGTCGCGGGGGCGTACTGGCGCGGCGACGCGCGGAACGCGATGCTCCAGCGCATCTACGGCACCGCCTTCTTCGACAAGAAGGAGCTCGAGGCGCACCTCGCGAAGCTCGAGGAGGTGCGGAAGCGCGATCACCGCAAGCTCGGGCCCGCGCTCGGCCTGTTCGCGTTCCACGAGGTCGCGCCCGGCGCGGCGTTCTGGCTGCCGAACGGGACCACGCTCTACAACGTCCTCGAGGACGCGATGCGGCGCCTCGTGACGAAGGGCGGGTACCAGGAGGTGAAGACGCCGCTCCTCTTCAACAAGCGGCTGTGGGAGCAGAGCGGCCACTGGGGCGTCTACCGCGAGAACATGTTCCTCGTGTTCGACAAGGAGTCGGACCCGGCGCTCCCCGTCGACGAGCGGCTCTCGATGAGCCTCAAGCCGATGAACTGCCCCTCGCACCACCTGCTCTACAAGATGGGGAAGCGCTCGTACCGCGAGCTCCCCATCCGCTACTTCACGGTGGACACGCTGCACCGGAACGAGCTCTCCGGCTCGCTCGGCGGGCTCACCCGCGTCCGCCAGTTCGCGCAGGACGACGCGCACCTCTACCTCATGGAGTCGCAGATCCCGGAGGAGGTCAGCCGGATCGTCGAGCTCATGAAGACGGTGTACGGCGCGTTCGGGCTCGAGTTCTCGCTGCTCTTCTCGACCCGCCCGCTGAAGCCCGAGGACCGGATCGGCGACGACGCGCTCTGGGACAAGGCGGAGGGCGCGCTCCGCGCCGCGCTCGACAAGATGGGCCTGCCCTGGGAGCTGAACCCGGGCGACGGCGCGTTCTACGGCCCGAAGATCGACTTCGTCGTGACCGACTCGCTCGGCCGCAAGTGGCAGACCTGCACGATCCAGCTCGACTACGCGGCGCCGGAGCGGTTCGACCTCACCTACGTCGGCGACGACAACCACGAGCACCGGCCGGTCGTCATCCACCGCGCGGTGTACGGCTCCTTCGAGCGCTTCATCGCCATCCTCACCGAGCACTACGCCGGCGTCTTCCCGGCCTGGCTCGCGCCGGTGCAGGCGCGCGTCGTGACGGTCTCGGACCGGTTCGACGCCTGGGCGCGCGAGGTCCAGGCGAAGCTCGCGGCCCAGGGCTGGCGCGTCGAGCTCGACGAGTCCTCCGACAAGCTCGGCGCCAAGATCCGCAACGCGCAGCTCGCGAAGATCCCCTTCTCGCTCGTCATCGGCGAGAAGGAGGTCGAGGCGAAGGGCGTCGCGCCCCGCCGCCACGGCGGCGAGGATCTCAAGACCATGTCGCTCGACGCGTTCGAGGCGCTGCTGCGCCGCGAGGCGACGCCGCCGTACTAGGCGACGGCCGGCGATTCGAGAATCACCTCGGGTGATTCGCGAATCACGCCGTCGTTTGGCGATCATCCGAGCGTCCACGCGGAGTGACGGGCTCGAGGCCCATCGCGTCGTGCTCGCCCTTCGATCAGCGATCGTGCGCCCGCTCCTTCGCAGGGAGCGCGGCGGCCCGCCGTGCGCGTCGTGCGCCCCGCTTGACAGGTCCGCTCGCGGATCGCTAGGCTCGTTTTTCTGATGTTCCTCGTACGCGCGCACCGACTTCTTAGCCTGGCGGGAGAGGTATCCCGGTCAGGCTAACGCCGCGCCGCGACCTCTTCCGCCGAACCGGCCGGAGAGGTTGCCCCCGACAGGCGACGTTCTCCGGCCCCAACGAAACAGGAGCCAGGAGACCGCATGTCGACAGATTCCCCCGAACAACGGACCGTTTCTTCCCAAGCCAGCACGAGCTCAGCCGCCGATCGTTCCCACCGCAGCTCAGAAGCGAGCAAACCCCAGGGTTCCCGTCGCGAGGGCGGCGGAGAAAGCGTTGCCGTGAGAGACGCCGACAGGGTCATCATCTTCGACACCACGCTGCGCGACGGCGAGCAGTCGCCCGGGGCGTCGATGAACCTGGGGCAGAAGCTCCAGGTCGCGCGGGCCCTGCGGGATCTGGGCGTCGACGTCATCGAGGCCGGGTTCGCGGCCGCCTCGCCGGGGGATCTCGAGGCCATCCAGGCCGTATCGCGCGAGGTCGAGGGCCCCAGCATCGCGAGCCTCGCCCGCTGCACGCGGGGCGACATCGACGCCGCGTGGAAGGGCCTGCAGGACGCCCCGCGCCGCCGCTGCCACGTGTTCCTGGCCACCTCGCCCATCCACCGTGACTTCAAGCTGAAGCTCGCGAAGGACGAGATCATCCGCCGCGCGGTGGACGGCGTGAAGCTCGCGCGCGAGCGCTTCGACGACGTCGAGTTCTCCACCGAGGACGCCGCCCGCACGGAGCTCGAGTTCCTCGCCGAGGTGGTCGAGCGGGTGATCGAGGCCGGCGCCGGCACGGTGAACATCCCGGACACGGTGGGGTACGCGCTGCCGACCACCTACGCGGACACCCTCCGTTACCTGAAGCAGCACGTGCGCGGCATCGACGGCGTGGTCATGTCGGTGCACTGCCACAACGACCTGGGCCTCGCGGTGGCCAACAGCCTCGCGGGTGTCATGGCGGGGGCGCGCCAGGTCGAGTGCACCATCAACGGCATCGGCGAGCGCGCCGGCAACGCCTCCCTCGAGGAGGTCGTGATGGCGTTCCGCACCCGGCAGGACGTCCTCGGCGTGCGCACGGGCGTGAAGACGGAGCGCCTCTACCCGACGAGCAGGCTGGTCTCGCAGGTGACCGGCCTCCACGTGCAGCGCAACAAGGCGATCGTCGGCCAGAACGCGTTCGCCCACGAGGCCGGCATCCACCAGCACGGGATGCTCACCCACCGTGAGACCTACGAGATCATGCGCCCCGAGGAGGTCGGCTTCACGAAGAGCCAGCTCGTCCTCGGCAAGCACTCGGGCCGGCACGCGCTGAAGGAGCGGCTCGTGGCGCTCGGCTACGTGCTCGAGGACGCCGCGGTGGACAAGGTCTTCCAGGACTTCAAGGTCCTTGCCGACAAGAAGAAGGACATCTACGACGCCGACATCGAGGCGCTCGTCGTCCACGGCCAGATGCTCGCCCAGGGCGGCCGCGCCTGGGAGCTCGAGGCGCTGTCGACGACCTCCGGCACGGGCACGCTCCCGGTCGCCTCGATCGCGCTCCGCTCGCGCGGCGGCGAGCAGCGCCGCGAGGCGGCCACCGGCGACGGGCCGGTCGACGCCGTCTACCGCGCCATCGAGAAGATCACCGGCATCCCGGTGAAGCTGCGCGACTACCAGATCGTGAGCGTCTCGACGGGCGAGGACGCGCAGGGCGAGGTGTCGATCGAGGTCGAGCACGCGTCCGGCGTCTACCGCGGCCGGGCGCTCTCGACCGACATCGTCGAGGGGTCGGCGCGCGCGTTCCTCGACGTCGTGAACCGCATCGCGCTGAAGACGCCGGCGACCGACGAGGCCCGCCGCGAGGAGATGGGTACCGTCTGATGACCGCCGCCACCGACGCGCGCCGCGCGCGCACGCTGTTCGAGAAGGTCTGGGACGCCCACGTCGTCCGCGCCGAGACGCCGGAGACGCCCGCCGTCCTCTACGTCGACCTCCACCTCATGCACGAGGTGACGAGCCCGCAGGCGTTCTCCATGCTGCGGGAGCGGAGCCTCAAGGTCCGGCGCCCCGACCGCACGCTCGCCACCACCGACCACTCCACCCCGACGCTCCCGCGGCTGCCCGACGGCCGCTGGCCGTTCTACGACGCGCAGAACGAGGCCCAGGTCGCGCAGATCGAGCGGAACGCGCGCGACTTCGGCGTGGAGCTCCACGGCCTCGGCGATCCGCAGCAGGGCGTCGTGCACGTCTTCGGGCCGGAGATGGGGGCGACGCAGCCGGGCATGACGGTGGTCTGCGGCGACAGCCACACCGCCACCCACGGCGCCTTCGGCGCGCTCGCCTTCGGCATCGGGACGTCCGAGGTCGGCCACGTCCTCGCGACGCAGTGTCTCCTCCAGCGCAAGCCGCGCTCGCTCGCCATCCGCGTGGAGGGGGCCCTGCAGCCGGGCGTCACCGCGAAGGACCTCGTCCTCGCGATCATCGCCCAGATCGGCGTGGGCGGCGGCACGGGGCACGTGATGGAGTTCACGGGCCCGGCGGTGCGCGCGCTCACCATGGAAGGGCGCATGACCCTCTGCAACATGGCGATCGAGGGCGGCGCCCGGGCCGGGATGATCGCGCCCGACGACGTCACGTTCCAGTGGCTCGCCGGGAAGCCCCGCGTCCCGCAGGGCGCCGCGTTCGAGGCGGCGGTGGCGCGCTGGCGAAGGCTCCCGACGGACGACGGCGCGGTCTACGACCGGGAGGTGACGGTGGACGTCTCGCGCCTCGAGCCGATGGTCACCTTCGGCACGAACCCGGCGCAGGGCATCCCCGTCACCGGGCGCATCCCGGATCCGGGGGCAGAGAAGGATCCCGCCGCGCGCGCGACGCTCGAGAGCGCGCTCCGCTACATGGCGCTCACGCCGGGGAAGCCCATCCTCGGGCAGAAGATCGACGTGGTGTTCGTGGGGAGCTGCACGAACGGCCGGCTCGAGGATCTGCGCGAGGCGGCGAGGGTGATGCGCGGCCGCAAGGTGAGGACGCGGACGCTCGTCGTGGCGGGCTCCCACGCCGTGAAGAAGGCGGCGGAGGCGGAGGGGCTCGACCGGATCTTCCGCGACGCGGGCGCCGAGTGGCGCGAGCCGGGCTGCTCGATGTGCCTCGCCATGAACGGCGACATGCTCGAGCCCGGCCAGTACTGCGTCTCGACGTCGAACCGGAACTTCGAGGGGCGCCAGGGGCCCGGCGGGCGGACGCTGCTCGCGAGCCCGGCGACGGCGGCGGCGGCGGCGGTGTCCGGCGCGGTCGCCGATCCGCGGCGGCTGGTGGAGGGCTAGGACCATGGAACCGATCCGCACCATCGAGAGCCGCACGGTCGTCATCCCGCGCGAGAACATCGACACCGATCAGATCATCCCGGGGCGCTTCCTCAAGGTCACCGACAAGCAGGGGCTCGGGAAGGCGCTCTTCTCCGACTGGCGCTACGACGCCGGCGGGAAGCCGCGGCCCGAGTTCGTGCTGAACCTCCCCGAGGCGCAGGGCTGCACCGTCCTCGTCGCGGGCGACAACTTCGGCTGCGGCTCGTCGCGCGAGCACGCGCCGTGGGCGCTCGTCGACCACGGCATCCGCGCGGTCGTCTCGACGCGCATCGCCGACATCTTCCGCAACAACGCCCTCAAGAACGGGCTCGTCCCGGTCGTGCTCGATCCCGCGAGCCACGCGAAGCTGCTCGCGGCGCCGGGCGCGAAGGTCCGCATCGACATCTCCTCGCAGACGGTCGCGCTGCCCGACGGCACGACCGCCTCGTTCCCCCTCGACGGGTTCGCGAAGTACTGCCTGCTGAACGGCGTCGACGAGCTCGGCTTCCTGCTCTCGCAGGAGGAGGCCATCGCGGCGTTCGAGTCGAAGGTATAGCGGCGGGCGCCTCGCCCCGGCGCTCGCCGGGGCGGGGAGGGCCCGCCGTCTCCGTCTCGCGAGCTGCGGTCTCACACGGAACGTAAAGCGCTTCACGAGGAAGACATGGCCAAGGAGAAGATCACGGGCGCGATGGCGGTTCGCCGCGCGCTCGAGGCCGAGGGCGTCGACTACGTCTTCGGCATGCCCGGCGGGACGATCCTGCCGATCTACGACGCGATGTGGGGGTGCGAGCGCCCGAAGCAGGTGCTCATCCGCCACGAGCAGGTGGGCGGGCACGCGGCGGAGGGGTACGCGCACGCGACCGGGAAGGTCGGCGTGTGCTTCGGGACGTCCGGCCCCGGCGCGACGAACCTCGTCACCGCGATCGCCGACGCGTACATGGACTCGGTCCCGCTCGTCGCCATCACGGGCAACGTCGCGACCTCGCTCATCGGGTCCGACGCCTTCCAGGAGGCGGACATCACGGGCATCACGATGCCCATCACGAAGCACAACTGGCTCGTGACCGACGTGCACGACCTGCCGCGCATCCTCAAGGAGGCGTTCTACGTCGCGCGCACCGGGCGGCCGGGCCCGGTGCTCGTGGACATCCCGAAGGACATCCAGAACACCGAGTTCGAGTTCGAGTACCCGGAGACCGTCGAGATCCCCGGCTACCACCCGCCCGTGCGCGAGGAGCCGCGGCTCAAGGACGCCGCGGTGCTCATCCGCGGCGCGACGCGCCCGATCATCTACCTCGGCGGCGGCGTCCGGATCTCGGACGCGCACAAGGAGGTCTCGGCCTTCGCGGAGCTCGTGGGGGCGCCGGTCGTCACGACCGTGCACGGGAAGGGCGCCTTCCCCGAGACGAGCTCGCAGTGCCTCGGCATGTTCGGCATGCACGGCTCGCGGTACGCGAACTACGCCGTGCAGTACTCGGACCTCATCATCGCGCTCGGCGCGCGCTTCGACGACCGCGTCACGGGCAAGCTCTCGACCTTCGCGCCCGAGGCGAAGATCGTCCACCTCGACATCGACCCCGCCGAGATCTCGAAGCTCGTCACCGCGACGGTCCCGCTCGTCGGCGACCTGAGGCGGCTCCTGCCGCAGCTCACCGACGAGGTGCGCCGCGCGGAGGCCGCGCACGGCAAGCCCGACCTCTCGGCGTGGTGGAAGCGGATCGACGAGTGGAGGAAGAAGTACCCGCTCAAGTACGAGCAGGACGGGCAGAAGTACCTGCTCCCGCAGTACGTCGTCGACACGCTCTGGAAGAAGACGGGCGGGAAGGCCATCGTCACGACCGGCGTCGGCGAGCACCAGATGTTCGCGGCGCAGTGGTGGCGGACCTCCGAGCCGCGCCAGTTCATCACCTCGGGCGGCCTCGGCACGATGGGCTTCTGCCTCCCGTCGGCGATCGGCGCCCAGCTCGGCCGGCCCGGCGAGCTCGTGATCGGCATCGACGGCGACGGCTCGTTCCAGATGACGCTGCAGGACCTCGCGACCGCGGTGGACCTCGAGCTGCCGATCAAGATCTTCGTCCTCAACAACCTGTTCCTCGGCATGGTCCGGCAGTGGCAGGAGCTCTTCTACGAGCGCCGCTTCGCGCAGACGCCGCTCACGGATCGCCCCGATCTCGTGAAGCTCGCGGACGCGTACGGCTGCCTCGGGCTCCGCGCGCGCACGCCCGAGGAGCTGGACCAGGTCATCGATCAGGCGCTCGCGAACTCGAAGGGCCCGACCATCGTCGACGTCCGGGTCCGCCGTCAGGAGAAGGTGTTCCCGATGGTGCCGGCCGGCGCCCCCTTGAACGACATGATCGACGGCGGAGGTGACTAGGATGGAACGCACCGAAGAGAAGCCCAACGGGTCCACCCACACCATCAGCCTCCTCGTCGAGAACAAGCCGGGCGTGCTCCACCGCATCTCCGGCCTCTTCTCGCGGCGCGGGTACAACATCGCGAGCCTCACCGTCGGACCGACGGAGCGGCCCGAGTACTCGCGCATGACCATCGTCGTGCGCCTGGGCTCGAAGACCGTCGAGCAGGTGGTGCGGCAGGTCCAGAAGCTCGTCCCCGTCGTCGAGGTCCGCGAGCTCTCGGCGGCGGACCTCATCGAGCGCGAGCTCATGCTCGTGAAGATCCACACCCCGGAGCGCAACCACGCCGAGCTCCGGGCGCTCGCCGAGACCTACGAGGCGACCATCGTGGACGTCTCGCCCGACGCGCTCGTCGTCGAGGCGAGCGGCAACGCCGGGAAGCTCGACGCGCTCGAGGACCGGCTGCGCCCCTTCGGAATCCAGGAGATCTGCCGCTCCGGACGCATCGCCCTCGAGCGCGGTTTCAAGACGCTCGCTCCCCCCAATCTCAAGTAGCGAGGAACCAAGAATGGCTGCCACCATCTATTACGACAAGGACGCGAACCTCGACCTGCTCAAGAAGCGCAAGGTCGCCGTGATCGGCTACGGCTCGCAGGGCCACGCCCACGCGCTCAACCTCCGCGACTCCGGGGTCGACGTCCGCGTCGGCCTCGGCGCGGGCTCGCGCTCGAAGGCGAAGGCCGAGGGCGCCGGGCTGCGCGTCGTCTCCGTGGCGGAGGCCGCCCGCGAGGCCGACGTCATCATGGTCCTCATCCCGGACCAGACGCAGAAGAAGGTCTACGACGAGGAGATCGCGCAGCACATGACGAAGGGGAAGGCGCTCCTCTTCGCGCACGGGTTCAACGTGCACTTCGGCCAGATCCGCGCCGCCGAGGGCGTGGACGTGCTCCTCGTCGCGCCGAAGGGGCCGGGCCACATGGTGCGCCGGCAGTACCAGGACGGCCGCGGCATCCCCGGCCTCATCGCCGTCCACCAGGACGCGAGCGGCCAGGCCAAGGCCGTCGGGCTCGCGTACGCGCGGGGGATCGGCTGCACGCGCGCCGGCGTCCTCGAGACGACCTTCAAGGAGGAGACGGAGACCGACCTGTTCGGCGAGCAGGCGGTCCTCTGCGGCGGCGCCTCGGCGCTCGTGAAGGCGGGCTTCGAGGTGCTCACCGAGGCGGGCTACCAGCCGGAGAGCGCCTACTTCGAGTGCCTGCACGAGCTGAAGCTCATCGTCGACCTGATGTACGAGGGTGGGCTCGCCTGGATGCGTCACTCCATCTCGGACACCGCCGAGTACGGCGACTACACCCGCGGCCCGCGCGTGGTGACGAGCCAGACGAAGGAGGAGATGCGGAAGATCCTGCGCGAGATCCAGAGCGGCCAGTTCGCGAAGGAGTTCATCATCGAGAACCAGGTCGGGCGGCCCATGTTCGACAAGATGCGCGAGGCCGAGGCCCAGCATCCCATCGAGGAGGTGGGCAAGCGCCTGCGCGACATGATGAGCTGGATCCGCGAGGCCAAGAAGGACTCCTCGGACCCCAACGCGAGGTAGGGGAGGGTGGGCGCCGGGCGCGGCGGCGGGTCCCTCCCTCGCCGTCGCGGCCCCGGCGCACCGCCGCGTTTGACTTCGCTCGTGAAATCCTTATCCTACAGCGTCTTTTCGGCCCCGCTCCCGGGGCCTCGTCCTTTGAGGCCACCTGGGGAGCGACGGCGACCGTAGTGGAGGAGCATGGCGATCCAGCAGCGAGACAGCCGAGGGGGAGGGAACCGGGACGCGCGCACCAACCGCCGCATCAAGGCGCGTGAGGTCCGTGCGATCGGTCCCGAAGGCGAGCAGCTCGGTGTGCTTCCGATCGAGCAGGCATTGGCGCGGGCGCAGGAGCTGGGGATGGACCTCGTCGAGGTCAGCCCCATGGCCAAGCCGCCAGTCTGCAAGATCATGGACTACGGCAAGTTCAAGTACCTCGAGAAGAAGAAGCAGAACGAGGCCAAGAAGAAGCAGGTCGTCGTCCAGCTCAAGGAAGTGAAGCTCCGCCCGCGCACCGAGGAGCACGACTACGCGACCAAGATCAAGAAGGTCCGCGAGTTCCTCGCCGAGTCGAACAAGGCGCGCATCACGGTGACCTTCCGCGGCCGCGAGATGTCGCACCGCGAGCTCGGGCAGAAGGTGCTCCAGCGGATCATCGAGGACCTGCGCGAGGTGGCGGTGATCGAGGCGGCGCCCCGCATGGAAGGGCGCCAGATGTTCATGATCCTCGCCCCGAACCCGAGGATGCTCCAGGCCCAGCGCGACCGCGCCAAGGCCGCCGCCCAGGCCGGTCCGGCCGCCGGGGCGCAGCCCGTCGAGGCCCCCGCGCCCGCCCCTCAGC
>NZ_JALCYX010000088.1:0-16137 GCF_022690695.1 Anaeromyxobacter sp. SG17 | reverse complement strand
CGGGGGCGGGGCGCGGGCGCCTCGGCGCGCCGGATCGCCCGCGCCGCGGCGCGAAGCCGCCGGCCCTCGCGTGCGGCCTCCTCCGGCAGGATCTCGCCGAGCTCGCGGCAGAAGGCCGCGGCGGCGTCCAGCGCGGCGGCGGCGAGCGCCTCCACCTCCACCTCGACGTCCCGGGCGAGGACCCGCGACGGGCGGGCGAGCGTCACCACGGTCAGCAGCGCGCTCGGGCCGCGCCTGCGGATGACGAGCTCGAGCTCGCCGTCGCGGAACGGGACGGTGGCGTGGGCCTCCCCGCTGACCACGCGGGAGATGGCCCGCAGGAGCGCCTCGAGCGAAGGAAGGAGCGCCCCCTCCGCCCGCCCGGAGGTGATGTCGATCCCGTCGACCTCGATGGCGAGCGCGTCCACGACGGCGCGCGCCGCGGCGACCCGCGCCGGCCCCTCCGCGCGGCTCAGAGAGGCGGTGAGCCCGGGGTCGTGCTTCCAGCTTGCGCCCGTTCGGATCCGGATCATGGGATCCCAAGAATCACCGCGGAATCAGGTACTTTCAACGTTGACAGGGCAGGGGCCCCGCACGAAGATGTCCACTCCGGTGCGGGCCCCCGACGCGTGGGCCGCCCCTCCTTCTTTCCCTCTACCAAGGACGTACATGACCTTCACGGAAGCAGCGATCGAGGTGCTGCGGCGCGAAGGAAAGCCCCTCCACTTCAGGAAGCTCACGGAGATCGCCATCCGCGAGAGCCTGCTCGACCACGTCGGGAAGATTCCCGAGGAGACGATGGCCGATCAGCTCGCCGCGCACTGCCGCCTTCCGCACGAGGACCGGCGGGTGATCCCGGTGCAGCAGGGCACCTTCGCGCTGACCGAATGGGGACTCGACGAGGACCCCGCTGGGCTGGAGGCGCTCGTCGAGCCGCCTCCCGACGGGGAGCCCGCTTATCGGGGGCGCGAGCGCCACCCGATCCCCTCCCGCGAGCTCGCCCGCAGCACCGGGCGTGGCGAGGCGGGCAAGCCGCGTCGCAGGGAGGAGGAGGAGCGGCGCGGGCGCCGCTTCCCGCCGCCCGCGGAGGTCGCCTACGAGATCCTGGCCGGCGCCGGCCGCGCGCTCTCGCTCGCCGACATCGCCGCGCAGGGCGCGGAGCGGCTGCTCATGCCGGACGCGTTCGTCCGCGACGGCGGCTCGCTGCGGGCCGCGCTCGTCGAGGACAACCGCCGGCGCGAGTCGGCCGGGCGCAAGGCGCTGTTCCTCGTCGACGGGGACTCCGTGACGCTCGTCGCGCAGCCCGAGCCGGGCGAGCGTGTCGCCGCTCCGGCTGCCGCGCGTGCCGCGCCGGTCCAGACCGCGACCGAGCTGCGCCGGGCGGCCCTCGCCGGGCTGCGCCGCCGCCTGCGCGAGTGCGACGCCGCCACGATCGAGCACGTCGCGTCCCGGCTGCTCGACAAGATGGGGTTCCGCGAGCTCAAGGTCGCGAAGCGCAGCCGCGAGCACGTGATCTACACGGCGCGGCTCAAGATGGGGCTCGGCGACCTGCGCCACGGGATCCGGATCGTGCGCAACGGCGCGGACGCGTCGCGGCGCGACGTGACCGAGCTCCGCCGCGACCTCGCCCACTACGGCGCCCAGATCGGCATCGTGGTCAGCGCCGGAGAGGTGGCGCGCGAGGCGCGCGCCGAGGCGACGGCGGCGGGGCAGCTGCCCATCGTGCTCCTCTGCGGCGAGGCGCTCGCCGAGGCGTTCGCGGACGCGGGGCTCGGCACCGTCCCGGTGGTGATCCCGGAGGTCGACGACGGCTTCTTCCGCGCCGCGGCCGAGGAGGCCGAGAAGGAGGAGGCGGCCCGGCGTGCCCGGCGCGAGGAGCGCGATCGCCGCGAGGGCAGGGAGCCTCGCGAGCGCGACCGGGAGCGGGACCGGGACCGGGACCGGGACCGGGAGCCGCGCGGGGCCCGCCGCGAGGAGCGGACCGTGTCCGTCGAGGCGGTTCAGGCGGCGTCGGAGGAGCCGAGCGGCGCACCGATCGCGGAGCCGGCTGCGGGCGAGGTCATCGCGAGCGCGGCGGCGGCTGCCGAGGCGGTCGCGCCGTCGCGTCCGCCGCAGCCCGTCGCGCCGCGGGGCGAGACGTCCATCGAGGTGCCCGCAGAGCTGGACGACGAGGGGCCGGAGGGCGAGGAGGACGAGGACGAGTCCGAGGCCTCGGCCGAGGGTGAGCCCGCCACCGCGTCCGAGGCGAGCGCCGGCGAGGCCGGAGCCGGCGCAGACCGTCGCCGTCGCCGCCGGCGCAGGCGCCGGCGTGGCGGTCGGGGTCGCTCGCGAGAGGGCGCTCCCCAGGGGCAGGCCGCGGCCGGCGCGGAGGGCGCTGCGGGCGAGGCACCGGCGCAGGGCGCTCGCGAGGGCGTCGCCGCTCCCGAGGCGCCTGTCGCCGCTCCGCAGTCCGCGCCACCTCCCCCGGCTGCGCGGCAGGACGACGGGGACACCGGCGGGTAACGATGCGGAGCGCGCGCCGAGGCGTCACCGGGGTGATCGTGGCCGTCGCGGCCCTGATCGCCGCGGTGCCGGCCTGCCGCCGCGGTGCCCAGCCGGCGTCGATCGCGAGCGTTCGCATCGCCGACGGTGCGCTGGCGGAGCCGCTGCGGGAGGCGGGCCTCGACGTCCCCAGCCTGGAGAGCGCCGCGCGCGCAGCGCTGGGGGAGGCGGGCTTCCGGCTCGCCGACGGCGAGCGCTCCTACCGCGCGCGCATCGACGTGCTCGGGGTGCGGCTCGCGCCCGACGGCTTCGCGGGGAGCGCGCCGCGGGTGGAGATCGCGATCGAGCTCCAGCTCGCCCCGGTGAACCCGGAGGCGGGCGAGATCGTGCGCGAGACGAGCACCGCCACCGCGACGCTCGCCGGCCGGACGCCCCGGGACGCCTGGCGCACCGCGTTCGGCGCCGCGGCGGCGGACGCGGCCAAGGGGCTCGCGCTCGGGTTCGCCGCCGAGGCGAAGCCCCTCGACGCGCTCCTCGCCGATCTCGGCTCGCGTGATGCCCGGGTTCGCGATCACGCCATCCGCGTGCTGGCCGACCGGCGCAGCCCGGAGGCGGTCCCCGCGCTGCTCGAGCGGCTGCGGGACGCCGATCCCGAGATCGTCCAGCGCGCGGTGGGCGCGCTCGCGCAGATCGGCGACCGCCGCGCGGTGGCCCCGCTCATCGAGGTGGCGCAGGGCGGTGACCCCGCGCTGACCGCGCGCGTCGCCCGGATCGTGGGCGAGCTCGGCGGCTCCGAGGCGGAGGGGTACCTGCTCACGCTCGAGGCCGGTCACCCCGATCCCGCCGTCCGCCGCGCCGCGCGAGAGGCGCTCGCGGAGCTCTCCGCGCGCGCGGAGGCCTCGGGCTCGGCGGTTTCCGCTAAGATGCGGGCCCCATGAGGCTCCGCTCCCTCGCCGCCGTCTCCCTGATCGCTCTCGCCTGCGCCCGCGCGCCCACCCCACGGGCCGCGGCCGCCGCCCCCGGCGCCGGGCCCGCCGACTACTTCCCGCTCGCCGTCGGGAACGAATGGATCTACCGCGACGAGTCGCCCGTCCTGCCGCCCGCTCAGCGCGGGAACGAGCGCACGGTCCGGATCGTCGAGCGCACGGCGGACGGCTACTTCAAGGACACGGAGCGCGGAGAGCTGCGCGCCGACGCCGGCTGCCTGCACGATCGGACGCGCCGCCTGCTGTGCGGCCCCATCGCGGCGGGCACGCGCTGGACCTCCATCGTCTCGGCGAGCTCGACGGAGCGGTACGAGATCGCGGGGGTGGGCGAGGCGGTGACCACCCCGGCAGGCGCGTTCCAGGGCTGCGTGCGCGTGCGGGCGCACAACCGCGCGGGGCCGGACGCGGACCACGTGCTCGAGATCACCTACGCGCCCGGGGTGGGGCCGGTGAAGCTCGAGACGTTCTCGGTCGTGGGCTCGGCGGTGACGCCGCAGGTGCGGGCGGTGCTGCGCGCGTACCGGATCGGAGGCAAGTGATGCGCGAGGTCGGCATCGGGATCGCCGGGTTCGGCACCGTCGGCGGCGGGGTGCTCTCCATCCTCCGCAGCCACGCGGACGACATCGAGGCGCGGCTCGGCGCGCGCATCGCCGTGCGCCGCGTGGCGGTGCGCGACGCGACCAAGGAGCGCGCCGTCGGGCTCGATCCCGCGCTCCTCACCACGCGCCCGGAGGACCTGCTGGAGGATCCGGAGATCGCGGTCGTGGTCGAGCTCATGGGCGGCGTCGACAGCGCGTTCGACCTCGTCCGCGGCGCGCTCGAGCGCGGCAAGCACGTCGTCACCGCGAACAAGGCGCTCCTCGCCGCGCGCGGCGAGGAGATCTTCCGGCTCGCCCGCCGGCAGGGCGTGGACGTCTACTACGAGGCGGCGGTCTGCGGCGGCGTGCCGATCATCCGCACGCTCCGCGAGGCCCTCGCCTCCGACCGGATCAACTCCCTCCACGGCATCGTCAACGGGACGACGAACTTCATCCTCACCGCGATGGACGAGCAGGGCGCGCGCTTCGAGGACGCGCTCCGCGAGGCGCAGCGGCTCGGCTACGCCGAGGCGGATCCCACCCTCGACGTGTCGGGCGGCGACGCGGCGCAGAAGCTCTGCGTGCTCGCGCAGCTCGCGTTCGGGGCGCGGCTCAAGCCCGAGGACGTCCTGACGGAGGGGATCACCGCGCTCAGCCCCGAGGACTTCCGCTGGGGGCGCCAGTTCGGCTACGCGCTCAAGCTGCTCGCCATCGCCCGGCGCACCGGGCCGGCGGAGGGGGCGGGCGCGGGCGCGCCCGACCAGATCGAGGCGCGCGTGCACCCTGCGTTCATCCCGGCGGGCTCGCTCCTCGCCGGCGTCCGCGGCGCCATGAACGCGGTCGTGCTCCGCTCCGAGGCGCTCGGGCCCTCCATGCTCTACGGGCAGGGGGCCGGCGCGATGCCCACCGGCAGCGCGGTGGTGTCGGACATCATCGACCTCACCCGCAACATCCTCGCCGGCAGCCCCGGGCGCGTCCCGCTCCCGCCGGACCGGCCGCTCGTCGAGCTGCGCCCGCACGACGAGGTCCGCTGCGCGTACTACCTGCGCTTCTCGGTGAAGGACGCGCCGGGCGTGCTCGCTCGCACCGCCTCCAAGCTGGCCGAGCACCGCATCTCCATCGCGGCGGTGCAGCAGCGCGAGCAGAACGACCAGGGGCAGCCCGTGCCGCTCGTCATCGTGACCCACCTCGCGCGCGAGGCGGACCTGCGCGGCGCGATCGGCGAGATCGATCGCTACTCGACGACGCTCGCGCCCACGCGGCTCATCCGTATCGAGACCGTCTGACCGGCGGGCGCGCGCGCCCGGCCTTGCCTGGTGCGCGCGCCTCCTGCTAAACCCGGCGCCCCCGCGCTCGGGGCTTCGGCGAGGCGTCGATCATGGTGAGCACCGAGCTCCGCGTCATCTACGGCGACACGGATCAGATGGGCGTCGTCTACTACGCGAACTACCTGCGCTACTTCGAGGCGGGGC
This sequence comes from Anaeromyxobacter sp. SG17, assembly GCF_022690695.1. Classification (NCBI taxonomy): domain Bacteria; kingdom Pseudomonadati; phylum Myxococcota; class Myxococcia; order Myxococcales; family Anaeromyxobacteraceae; genus Anaeromyxobacter; species Anaeromyxobacter sp. SG17. Next base: position 10,641 of record NZ_JALCYX010000088.1, on the reverse strand, counting down.
GGAACGAGTTCATCCGCGCGAAGGGGCTCCGCTACCGGGACTTCGAGGAGCGGCACCAGCTCCTGCTGCCGGTCGTCGAGGCGCAGGTGAGCTACCGCACCCCGGCGCGCTACGACGATCTCCTCACCGTGGAGACGGCCCTCGTGGAGGCGCGCCGCGCCTCGGCGAGGTTCGGATACCGCATCGTCCGGGACGGCGACGTCGTCGTCACCGGGTACACCGTGCACGCGTGCGTGGACCGGGAGGGCAAGGTCCAGCGCATGCCCCGCGAGCTGCTCGAGCGCCTGTCGGCGGGCGAGGGGCTCGCGGACCCGACTTGAAGGAGCAGGAAGGCATGGATCGAAACCTCGCGCTCGAGGTGGTGCGCGTCACGGAGGCGGCCGCGCTCGCGTCCGCCCGGCTCATGGGCCGCGGCGACCGGAACGGCGCCGATCGGGCCGCCGTGGACGCGATGCGCCGCGTCTTCGACCACGTGAGCGTCCGCGGCGAGGTCGTCATCGGGGAGGGCGAGCGCGACGAGGCGCCCATGCTCTTCATCGGCGAGAAGGTGGGCCGCCAGGGGGAGGGGGACGTCGAGGTGGAGATCGCCGTCGACCCGCTCGAGGGGACGAACCTCTGCGCGACCGGCGCGCCCAACGCGGTCAGCGTCATCGCGATCGGCGAGAAGGGTAAGCTCCTGCGCGCGCCCGACGCGTACATGGAGAAGATCGCGGTCGGCCCGGGGGCCCGGGGCGCCATCGACCTCCGCCTCTCGCCGACCGAGAACCTGCGGCGCGTCGCCGACGCGCTCGGGAAGTACCTCGAGGATCTCACCGTGGTGATCCTCGATCGTCCTCGCCACGAGTGCCTCGTCGCCGAGGTGCGCGCGGCCGGGGCGCGGATCAAGCTCATCGGCGACGGCGACGTGTCGGGCGCGCTCAACACCTGCTTCCCCGAGTCCGGCGTGGACGTGCTCATGGGCACCGGCGGCGCGCCCGAGGGCGTGATCGCCGCCGCGGCCCTCCGCTGCGTGGGCGGCGACATGCAGGGCCGGCTCCGCTTCGCCAGCGAGGAGGAGCGCGCCCGCGCGACGCGGATGGGCCGCTCCGACCCGGACAAGGTGCTCTCGCTCGAGGAGCTCGCCGGCGGGAACGTGATGTTCGCCGCGACGGGCGTCACGAACGGCGACTTCCTCCGAGGGGTGCACTTCACGGGGGACGGCGCCCGCACGCACTCCGTCGTGATGCGGTCGAAGAGCGGGACGATCCGTTACATCGAGACCATCCACAGGTTCGCCCGCGCCCCGGACTACGGGCACTAGGGCGCCGCCCCGCCGTCGCGCCGCGCGGCAGGCGGGAGAGCCGCCGCGGGGCGCGACGCCCCTGGAGGAGACGAATGGCCGCCATCTCGCGTGAGGTCGTCATCGACGCGCCCGTGGAGCGCTTCTTCGATCTGGTCGTGGACTACGGGCGCTACCCGGAGTTCGTGCCCGGAATCCATGCCTGCCGGGTGAAGGGCGGCGGCCCGGCGAGCCGCGAGGTCGAGTACGAGCTCGACGTCGGCGTTAAGAAGATCCGGTACGTCCTCCGTCACGTGGAGGAGCGACCGCGGCGCGTCGCCTGGTCGCTCGTCTCGGGAGACATGATGAAGGTCTCGAGCGGCTCCTGGGAGCTCGAGGACGCGGGCGGGAAGACGCGCGCCCGGTACACGGTGGACATCCAGATCGCGAAGCCGCCGCTCGTGCCGCAGGTCATCGTCGACCGCGTGGCCGACGAGCTCACCCGCGTGCAGCTGCCGCGGACGCTCGAGGCGTTCAAGCGCCGCGCGGAGCTCTAGCAAGTCGCTCGAAGCGTGCGCAGCTGGCACAGCCCCGTGTGGCTCGCCGACGCCTGCCGGCCCGCATGCCGATCGTCTCCGGCTAGCTCCGAAGAGAGCGCGGGCGCGCATCCTTGACCCCCCATCTCGGCGGGGTTTACGATGATTCTTGGCCCTGGTCGGGACATCTGAATGCGCCGCCGAGGCGCATCGTTAAGACAGGAGAGCGCGAACGGAGAGCCGTCCCAGAGGGAACGCAGCTTGCACATCCAGGGACCGGAGACGAGGACGAGGCCGAGGGGACGAGACATGCTGGACGCCTACGTCATCGAGGAGATCAAGCGGCGCGAGCGAGAGCAGCGCCGTGACGATCGTCCGGTCATCGAGCTGCCCATCCCCCAGCCTGCGCACCGGCCGGGCGGCGAGGAGCCTGCCGACCGCGACGACGGCCGGAAGGATCGCGGCGTCGTGATCATCGACCTCGGCTGACCAGATTCGTAGGAGGCGCTCGCCAGAGGCGAACGCCGACGAGAGGGCGCGGACCGCGAGGTCTCGCGCCCGATTTCTTCTCTGCGTCCTTCGGGCCGGGTCTCGGAATACCGATTGACCGTCGCGGATGCGGCGGGCACATTCCGGCACCCGAACGGCGGTGCGCTTCGCCCGCCGCGGCCAGCTGGCGCTCCGCGCCGCGAGGGAGGGACCTCCGATGACCGAGATCATCAACGTGACCGCGCGCGAGATCCTCGACTCGCGCGGCAACCCCACGATCGAGGTCGAGGTCGCGGTCGGGACGGGCGACGTCGGCCGCGCGGCCGTACCGTCGGGCGCCTCGACGGGCGAGCACGAGGCGCTCGAGCTCAGGGACGGCGACAAGCGCCGCTACCTGGGCAAGGGGGTCCGCAAGGCGATCGCGAACGTGCTCGACGAGCTCGCCCCGGCGGTGGTCGGGCTCGACGCCGCGGACCAGGCGGTGCTCGACCAGCGCATGATCGAGCTCGACGGCACCGCCACCAAGTCGAAGCTCGGCGCGAACGCCGTCCTCGGCGTCTCGCTCGCCGCGGCCAAGGCGGCCGCGCAGGCGCACGGGCTGCCGCTCTACCGCTACGTCGGCGGCGTCGGGGCGCGCACGCTCCCCGTGCCGCTCATGAACATCCTGAACGGCGGCGCGCACGCCGACTCGAACGTGGACATCCAGGAGTTCATGGTGGTCCCGCTCGGCGCCCCGACCTTCGCCGAGGCGCTGCGCTACGGCGCCGAGATCTTCCACGCGCTGAAGAGCGTGCTGAAGAAGAAGGGGGCCGGGACCGGCGTCGGCGACGAGGGCGGCTACGCCCCGAGCCTCGCCTCGAACGAGGAGGCCCTCGCGCTCATCATGCAGGCGATCGAGCAGGCGGGCCTGAAGCCGGGGGACGACGTCGCGCTCGCGCTCGACTGCGCGGCGAGCGAGTTCTTCGAGAAGAGCTCCGGCAAGTATGAGCTCGAGGGCGAGGGGAAGGCCTTCGACGGCAAGGGGCTCGTCGACTTCTACGCCGGGCTCGCCGCGAAGTACCCGATCGTCTCGATCGAGGACGGCTGCGCGGAGGACGACTGGGCCACCTGGAAGCTGCTCACCGAGCGGCTCGGGTCGAAGCTCCAGCTCGTCGGCGACGATCTCTTCGTGACGAACGTGACCCGCCTCTCGCGCGGCATCCAGGACGGCGTCGCGAACTCGATCCTCGTGAAGGTGAACCAGATCGGCTCGCTCACCGAGACGCTCGAGGCCGTCCGCATGGCCCACCGCGCGGGCTACACGAGCGTGATGAGCCACCGCTCCGGCGAAACCGAGGACACCACGATCGCGGACCTCTCGGTGGCGTGCGACTGCGGGCAGATCAAGACCGGCTCGGCGTCGCGCACCGACCGGGTCGCCAAGTACAACCAGCTCCTCCGCATCGAGGAGCAGCTCGGCAAGGCCGCCCGCTACGCGGGGCGCGACGCGTTCAAGGCGCTGCGCTGACCGCCGAGGCGGGCTGGACGTTCGACGCGCCGCGGGATCGATCCCTCGGCGCGTCTTCTTCTTCGGGACGAGCAGGGATCTCGACCACCCCGCTCCACGCTCCGCGCCGCCGCGCCCGTGCGCACTGCGAGCGGCGAGTCGAGCGATCGGGCTTTTCGCGGAAAAGTGGACGTTGACGGGGGTTCCGTTTGACCGCAACCCGTGCGTTTCGCTAGGTTCGCGCGCCACACCGACGGCGCGAGGAGAATGCATGCGGGCCCAGTGGATCGCGAAGCGTCACGGCCAGCCGAACCTGACGCAGATGCATCATGCGCGGCGCGGGATCGTGACCGAGGAGATGGCGTACGTCGCCGAGCGGGAGCGGCTCGCGCCGGAGGCCGTGCGCGAGGAGGTCGCCCGCGGGCGGCTGGTGATCCCGGCGAACGTGAACCACCCCGAGCTCGAGCCCATCGGGATCGGCGTCGCCGCGACCTGCAAGATCAACGCGAACATCGGGAACAGCGCCGTCACCTCCGACGTGGACGAGGAGCTGCGCAAGCTCGGCGTGTGCCTGCGCCACGGCGCGGACACGGTCATGGATCTCTCGACCGGCGGGGACATCCCGCTCATCCGGGAGAACATCCTCCGGCACAGCCCGATCCCGGTCGGCACCGTGCCCATCTACGAGTGCCTCGCCCACGTGAAGGACGTCGTCGACCTCACCCCGCGCATGCTCCTCGACATCATCGAGGCGCAGGCCGCGCAGGGCGTCGACTACATGACGATCCACGCGGGCGTCCTGCGCGACATCGTCCCCATGGCGGCCGGGCGCATCACCGGCATCGTCTCCCGCGGCGGCGCGCTCATCGCGCGCTGGATGGCCGCGCACGGCGAGGAGAACCCGCTCTACACGCACTTCGACGCCATCTGCGAGATCTTCAAGCGCTACGACGTCACGTTCTCGCTCGGCGACGGGCTCCGGCCGGGCTGCCTCGCGGACGCCTCCGATGCGGCCCAGTTCGCGGAGCTGAAGGTCCTCGGCGAGCTCACGCGCAAGGCGTGGCAGCACGACGTCCAGGTGATGGTCGAGGGGCCGGGACACGTCCCGCTCGACCAGATCCCGATGAACATGCAGAAGGAGCGGGAGCTCTGCGACGACGCCCCGTTCTACGTGCTCGGGCCCATCGTCACGGACATCGCCCCCGGCTACGACCACATCACGAGCGCCATCGGCGCGACGGTCGCCGCGCAGCACGGCGCCTCCATGCTCTGCTACGTCACGCCGGCCGAGCACCTCGGCCTGCCCGACCAGGAGGACGTCCGGCAGGGGATCATCGCGTACAAGATCGCCGCCCACGCCGCCGACGTCGCCCGCCACCGGCCGGGCGCGCGCGATCGCGACGACGCGCTCTCGCGGGCGCGCTACGCCTTCGACTGGAAGCGCCAGTTCGAGCTGTCGCTCGATCCCGACGCCGCGCGCACGAAGCACGACGCGACCCTGCCGCACGACACGTTCAAGTCCGCGGAGTTCTGCTCGATGTGCGGGCCCAAGTTCTGCTCGATGCGGATCCACTCGCACCTCGGCGACGCGGACGCCCCGGGCGCCGCGCCGCCCTGCGGGGCCGAGCCCGCGCCCGAGCCCACCGCGCGCGCCGGCGCGCTGCCCATCGCGAGATAGGCCGTAAACGGCCGCGAGCCCGCCGGGGCCCCTCCGCGATCGCGGCGTGGCCCGCTGCGGTCGCGCGTCGCGAGCGGCCGCCCAGCCCGGACCCGCCCCTCGGGGACGTGGGACGCGAAGTGTCGCCGAGCCCGCGCCGGGTTAGGATCCGCGCGATGGCACCCCCGGTCACGGTGTACGAGGTCGGCCCCCGGGACGGGCTCCAGAACGAGGCGCGCACCGTCCCCCCCGGCGACAAGCTCGCGCTCGTCCGCGCGCTCGCCGAGGCCGGGCTGCGCCGCATCGAGGCGACGAGCTTCGTCTCGCCGCGCTGGATCCCGCAGCTCGCGGACGCCGCCGAGGTCACCGCGGCGCTGCCGCGCGCCGAGGGCGTGTCCTACGTGGTCCTCGTCCCCAACGCGAAGGGGCTCGAGCGACTCGTCGAGGCGCTCGGCGGCGGGGGCCCCGGGCACGCTCCGGTCGACGCCGCGGTGTTCCTCTCGGCGTCCGAGAGCCACTCCCGCCGGAACATCAACAAGGGGGTCGCCGAGGCGCTCGAGGAGCTCGCGACGCTCGTGCCCGCGGCGCTCGCGCGCGGGCTCCGGGTGCGGGGCTACGTGTCGACGGTGTGGGGCTGTCCGTACGAGGGGAGGGTGGATCCGGCGCGCGCGGTGGAGATCGCGCACCGGCTCCTCGCCCTCGGCTGCCACCAGGTCTCGCTCGGCGACACCATCGGCGTCGGGACGCCCAACCAGACGCGCGACATCGTCCGGCGGGCGCTCGCGGGCGCGCCGCCCGAGGCGCTCGCGCTCCACATGCACGACACGCGCGGGACGGCCCTCGCGAACGTGCTCGTCGGGCTCGAGGAGGGGCTCACCACCTTCGATTCCTCGATCGGCGGGCTCGGCGGCTGCCCCTACGCGCCGGGCGCGTCGGGCAACCTCGCGACCGAGGATCTCGTCTACATGCTGCACGGGATGGGGATGGAGACGGGCGTCGACTGGGAGCGGCTCGTCGCGGCGGGCGCCCTGGCGCAGCGGCTCGTCGGCCGCCGGCTGCCGGGCAAGGCGCTCCAGGCGGAGCTCGCGCGCGCCGGGGCGGGCGCGTGACGCGGGCGCTGGATCGAGGCAGGGACGGACCCCGGGAGGCGCACGTGAGGCAGCTCCGGATCGATCGTCGCGACGGCGGCATCGAGGTGTGGACCATCGACGGCGAGGCGCGGCGAAACGCGATCTCGCGCGCGCTCCTGCGCGATCTCGAGGAGCACCTCGCCCGCGCGGCCGCGGATCGCGCGCTCCGCTGCGTGGTCGTGACCGGCGCGGGGGACAAGGCGTTCTGCGCCGGGGCGGACCTCAAGGAGCGCGCCGCGATGTCCGCGGAGGACGTCCACGCCTTCCACCACGGGCTGCGACGGGCGCTCCGCGGCATCGAGGAGGCGCCCCAGCCGTTCGTCGCGGCCCTGAACGGCGCGGCGCTGGGCGGCGGCCTCGAGCTCGCGCTCGCCTGCGATCTGCGCCTCGCGGCGGAGGGGGCGGAGCTGGGCCTGCCGGAGGTGGCGCTCGGGATCATCCCCGGCGGCGGAGGGACGCAGCGCCTCGCCCGGCTCGTGGGCGTGGCCCGCGCGAAAGATCTCGTCCTCACCGCGCGCCGCGTCTCCGCCGCCGAGGCGCTCGCGATGGGGCTCGTGACGGGCGTCGCCCCGGGCCACCGTCTCCTGGAGGACGCGGTGGCGCTCGCCGCGCGCATCGCGCGGAACGCGCCGGTCTCGCTGCGGCAGGCGAAGCGGGCGATCGACGGCGGCTTTCACCTGCCGCTCGAGGAGGCGCTGGAGCTCGAGAACCGGCTTTACCAGGACTGCCTCGGCACGAAGGACCGGGTGGAGGCGCTCCGCGCGTTCGCGGAGAAGCGGCCGCCCGTCTTCACGGGCGAGTGACCGTCCCCCGGACTCGGGACTCCCCGGCGCTCCCGCGACGGCGATTCTGAGGTAACCTCCGTCGCCGAAAGGGTCCGCGGCACCGAATGGGCGAGGGCGAGCACACCATCATCGGGAAGATCCCGCGGGAGCGCCTGAACCAGATCGCCTCCCGCAAGCTCTCCGCCCTCGGCATCCCGGTGCGGCTCGGCTCCGACCGCGAGACGCTCGAGGGTGAGCTCGCGCTCTCTCGCGCCGTCCACCCCGCGACCGGCCAGCCGATCCCGCGCGCCCGCTTCGTGGTCGCCGGCCACGACCACCTCCGCTTCGTGGACGCGCCCCTCGCCGCGCTCGGCCCCGTGCCGTTCCAGGCTCACGAGCGCGCCGCGCAGCTCGATCAGGCCGTCGCCGCGCTGCTCCAGGAGCGCGCCGCGGCCCTCTCGGACGTCGCCGCGAGGCTCCGCGCGCTCCGCCTCGAGGCCGGGCTCGAGGCCGACCGGCTCGCGGTGCGGGCGATCGTGAAGACGCCGCGGCACGCGTTCGAGCTCCTCGGCGGGCCCGAGGGCATCCGCGTCTCGCGGGTCGCGCCGGTCGGCGGGGCGCCGTTCGAGGTCTCCCCGGAGTTCCCGCCGCTCGAGCTCTCCGGGCTGCGCACGCCCGCGGAGCTCGAGCAGCACCTCGTCGGCGCGCTCTCGCGGATGACCCCGGTCCACGCGCGCGACGCCCGGACCCCCGCGCCCGTCGCCTCGCGGCTCGAGGTCACCCCGCCGCCGCGGAACGCGCTCACGCTCGCCACCCTCGCTGCCGTCTTCGGGGAGGACGCCATGCTCGCGCCGAACGCGATGGTGGAGCTCGTGCAGGAGTTCGAGCACGGCGGGACGCGCTACCGCTTCGTCGCGAGCCGCGAGATGGGGACGCGCTTCAAGGGGCGCCTCATCGGCCCGAGCGGCGACGTCTGGTCGGACCGCTTCGAGCTCGGCGCGTTCCCGGGCACGCGCGCGCTCGTCGCGCTCGCGCTCGGCCTCGCCCCGGGGCAACCCTCCGCGCCCGAGCCGGGCGGCGCCGCCGTCGCCTCCGCCGGCGCGGCCGGTCTCCCCGGGCACCTGCAGCCGAGCCCGGGCGAGGTGTGGGTCATGAACGTGGTCGTCGAGGACGCACGCGACGGCGACGTGCGGTACGTCGGCACGGACATCGACGGCCGCCCCTACGGCGCGGCGCGCGTCCTCCCCCGCGCCGACTTCGAGGCGGTGTTCTCGCAGGAGCGGGGCGGCTGGCGCCTCCTCGTCCTCGTGGACCAGGTGCAGGACGGCAGCGTGATCTATCGTCAGCTCGACGCGAGCCGGCAGCCCATCGGCGCCCCCCGCAAGATGGCGGCGGCCATCCTCGTCGCGAACTTCGTGCCGGAGGCGGCGGCCTACTGATGACGACCGGGAACCCCATCGCCGACCGCGTGCTCGCGGGTAACGTCCGCGCCGCGGCGAGGCTCATGCGCGATCTCGACGACCGCCAGCCCGGCGCGGAGGCGGCGCTCCGGGCGCTGTTCCCGCGCACGGGGCGCGCCTACGTGGTCGGCCTCACCGGCGCGCCGGGCGCGGGGAAGTCGTCCCTCACCGATCGGCTCATCGCGCACCACCGCGCCCACGGCCGGACCGTGGGCGTCGTGGCGGTGGACCCCACGAGCCCGTTCACCGGCGGCGCCATCCTGGGCGACCGGATCCGGATGCAGGACCACGCGCTCGACCCCGGCGTCTTCATCCGCTCGCTCGGCACGCGCGGCCACCTCGGCGGCCTCTCTCGCTCGACGTCGGACGTCGTGCAGGTGCTCGACGCCATGGGGAAGGACGTCGTGATCGTCGAGACGGTCGGCGTGGGGCAGGACGAGATCGAGGTGGCGAACCTCGCGCACACGGTGGTGGTGGTCGCGGTGCCCGGGCTCGGTGACGACGTCCAGGCCATCAAGGCCGGCGTCCTCGAGATCGCCGACGTGTTCGCGGTGAACAAGGCCGACCGGGAGGGCGCGGATCGCACCGTGCGCGACCTGCAGGGGATGCTCGAGCTGCGCCGCATGGTGGCGGCGCGGCCGGGAGACCACGACGCCGCGCATCGCTTCGGGGGAGCGTTGGGCCTCGCGGCGCCGGACGGCTCCTGGGAGCCTCCCATCGTGCGGACCGTGGCGCTGCGCGACGAGGGCATCGCGGAGCTGGCCGCGGCCGTGGACGCGCACCAGGCCCACCTCGAGACGTCCGGCGGCCGCCGGATCCGCGACGCGGCGCGCGCGAGGGCCGCGTTCGTCGCGGTGCTGCGAGAGCGCCTCGTGCAGGGCGCGCTCGAGCGGCTCGAGGCCGAGATGGGCGAGCTCGACGCGGTGGCGGCGCGCATCGCCGCGCGCGAGGCGGATCCCTACGCGCTCGCCGACGAGCTCGCCGCCCGCCTGCGCACATGAGGACCGGCATGAACGACGCGAACGACCCGGGCCGGAGCGCGACCTCCCCGGGCGAGGAGAGACCCGCCGATCCGGTCGCGGCGCTGGAGGCGCGGCTCGGGCTCGCCGTGGGGGACCGCGCCATCGCGCTCGCGGCGCTCACGCACAAGTCCTACGTGAACGAGCACCGGGACGAGGCGGGCCTCACCGACAACGAGCGGCTCGAGTTCCTGGGCGACGCGGTGATCGACCTCGCGGTGTCGCACCGGCTCATGGACCGCTTCCCGGGGGCGCGCGAGGGCGATCTCTCCAAGATGCGCGCCGCCGTGGTGGACGAGCAGGGGCTCTCGGAGATGGCGCGCGCGCTCGACCTGGGCTCGCTCCTGCGGCTCGGGCGCGGGGAGGAGCTGACCGGCGGGCGCCGGAAGTCCTCGCTCCTCGCCGACGCCATGGAGGCCGTGGTGGCGGCGCTCTACCTCGGCGACGGGCTCGCGCCGGTGCTCGTGCTCATCGATCGCTTCCTGGGCGAGGCGTTCGCGCGGGCCGCGGCCGGCACGCTCGACCGCGACTTCAAGACCCAGCTCCAGGAGCTCTCGCAGAGCAGGCTCCGCGCCACCCCCCGCTACCGCGTCGTGGGCGAGCACGGCCCGGATCACTCGAAGACCTTCGAGGTGGAGACGGACCTGCGCGGCGAGGTCGTCGGGAAGGGCGCCGGCCGCTCGAAGAAGGACGCGGAGCAGGCCGCCGCGAAGCTCGCCCTCGACCTGCTCGCGAGGAGGTTCGCGGAGGCGGGCGCGACCGAGGCGGCGGCGTCGCCGTCCGGGCCCGTCGCGCCGGCGGGCGCGCCGGCCGGCGCGGGCGCACCGCCGGCCGAGGCCCTC
>NZ_JALCYX010000087.1:0-16340 GCF_022690695.1 Anaeromyxobacter sp. SG17 | reverse complement strand
GCGCGGCCCAGGCGTGCGGCGACGCCGGCGCGCGCGAGAGGAGGCGCGCGACGGCCGCCGCCACCGCGGCGGCGCCCAGCGGCGCGCCGGCCGCCGTCACGAGCCCGTCGCGGACGCGGAGCCGCCAGGTCCGGCCGCCGTCCTCGGAGGTGGGGACCTCGGCGAGCACGCCCGGCACGAGGCGCCCGCCGGCGTCGCGCTCGAGCAGCGGCGCGCTCGTCGCGCGCGCGAGGACGAGGTCGGCCACGTCCTGCGCGAGCGCCGGGTCCGCGATGCGCGCCTCGGCGGGGAGGGCGAGGGTGACGCTCCCGCCCGGCGCCGGGCGGACGCCGGCGAGCGCGAGCCCCGGCGCGAGCGCGAGCGCCGCGGCGAGGGTGCGCACGCGATCGAGGCGGCTCATGGGGCCTCCCGCGGATCGGACGTGACGAGGAGCAGCTCGGTGGCGACGCCGCCAGGGCCCCGCACGATCGCGGCCAGCACGGCGTCGTCGAGCCCGTCGCCGGTGAGATCACCGCCCGCGCCCGCCAGGAGCGCGCCCTCGACCGGACCGGACTCGAGGAGCGGCGCGGCGCCCGGACGCGCGGCGAGCACGCGGACGCGGTCGGGCGGCGCGGGCGTCGGGGCCGAGGCGACGATCTCGGCGACGCCGTCGCCGTCGAGATCGGCGAGCGCGAAGCCGGTGCCGACCGAGGGGAGGACCGGGGCGGTGGAAGACGAGGTCGACGGCGCGAGCTCGGCCGGCTGGAGCTCCGGCCCGAGGAGCTCGAGCCGGAGGTCCGTCCCGAGCGCCGCGAACGACACCGGACCCCCGCGCGGCGCGGCGGCGACGCCGTAGAGGAGCCGCGCGGAGCGCCGCGGCGGGACGGTGCCGGGGGCGCGCGAGAGCGCGTCGACGAGCACGCCCGTCCCCGGCGCGTACGCCCCGAACACCGCCCCCTTCTCTCCCGCGCAGAGCGGCGCCGCCGCGAGCGCGCCGGCGCGCTCGAGCGCGCCGTCTCGCAGCGCGAGCACCTCGGGTGCGCCTCCGGCCCACGCGACCGCGACGCGCCCCGCGCCGAAGTCGCCCACGGCGATGGTCGCCGCCGGATCGCGCACCGCCCCGCGCGCGGACGGATCGACGTCGAGCCGCGCGAGCGGCGCGCCGGCCGGCGAGAGGAGCACGACCGCGCCCGGGAGCGCCGCGGCGATGGCCGCGCTCCCTCCGCCCGCGTCGCCGATCGCGAGCGCGAGCACGCGCCCCTCGACGCGCGCGAGCGGGCGCACCGCGGCGAACGGCGCGCCGGACGGCCGTCCCTCTCGCGCGAGGACCAGCGCCTCGGCGTCGGCGGGCGCGCGGGACGACACGAGGCGAGGCGGGATCGCGCGCGCGCCCGGCCGCCGCTGCAGGAAGAAGGAAGGCCAGGTGGGGATGACCTCGCCGACGAGCGCGAGCTCGCGCCGGCCCGGCACGAGCCCGCCCTGGACGCGCACGAGCCAGTCCTGACCGGCCTCGCGCGCCGCGCCCTCGGCGTCGGCCGCGCCACGGACGGGCGTCACGGTGTAGCCGGCGCCGGCGAGCGCGCGCTCGAGCGCGGCCTCGAGCGGGCGCGCGAGGGAGGGGGCGCGGGTCTCCACCGCGAGGGCCAGCGCGCGCCGCCCCTCGGCGGGTGGGCCGATCTCCGCCGCGAGCGCGTCGGCCGCCGCGCCGAGCGCGGGGGGCTCCGCGGCGGCGGGGAGCGCGAGGGCGAGGGCGACCGCGGCGGTGGCGAGGCGCATCGCCCCCAGTGACGAACACGAAAACGAGCGGTCGTCCACGAAGAAGTGGGCGAGCGCGCCGCCGCGCGAGGCACGGTCAGGCGGGGCGGCCCTAGACGAGGGCGCCGCGCCAGCGGCGAGAGCGGCGCCGAGGTGCGCGAACGCGCCTCGGTGCCGCTCCGCCAGCTACGCTACTACGGCCCAGTGCGTCCGCGCGTCACGGCACGGGGTTGATGACGCCGTTGTCGCGCGCGAGCTTGCACTGCCCCGGCTCGGCGTTGCAGGGCGGCCCGAGCCCGAGGACCTTGCAGAGCGAGATCTCGCCACCGGACTCGCCGAGGAGCGTGTCCCGCGAGTTGTTGAACGCGTCGAGATCGTCGATGCAGCCCGCGCCGACCGTGTCACAGGAGGTGCAGCACCGATCGAAGAGGGCCGTGGCGGACTCTCCGCAGCTGCCGCCGAGGTCCTCGCTCGCCACGAGGTTCAGCGCCGCGGCGGCGCACTGGCGGACGAGCTGCGCCTGCTGGTTCGAGGCGTACTCGTTCTTGTCGCGGCCGAGCGAGCACAGGTCCTCCGTCACCGAGCCCCCGGCGCCGGCGAGGGTGGCGTCGAGCGAGCGGCCGCAGCTCGTGACGGGCAGGAACTTCGCCGTCACGTCGGGGTGGTTCCCCCAGAAGCCCGGCGTGCGGGTGAGGCAGCCCTCTCCGTGGTTGCACTCGACGTTCGCGGAGTCCTCGCAGACGGAGCCGGTCCGGGCACAGGCGTTGTCCTTGTCCACCGCGCAGACCGCCGAGGTGACCTCCGCCGTGTTCGTGCCCTCGATGTCCCTGCACACGAGGGAGTCACCCGACTCCACCGCCGGGAAGTACTTGCACTCGGTGTCGCCGACGGCGACGGTCCCGAAGTCGAGGTCCACGATGCCGAGCTTCTCGTCCGATACCTTGACGTTGGAGAGATCCTGCGGCTGCCCACCGCTGCTGTTCGTGACGCAGAAGCGGTAGACCACGCACTCGTCGACGTCCGGCGAGAGGCTGTCCACGAATCCGCCCGCGTCGTCCGCCTGGCCGTTGCAGTCGGCGTCCAGCGCCACCTTCTTCTCGAGCTTGACCTGGCACTCCCAGGCCGAGGCGCTCGCCGGCGCGAGCGCCATCGCCCCGACGGCGAGCGCCCCCGCTGCGAACATCCCGGTCATCTTCCACGAACGGGCCATCTCTCCCTCCCCAGCAAGGATCCACCTGAGGTTCACCCAGGGACTCGACGACGCCCCGGGTGTCGCCGCCTCCTCCTCCCCGGACCCTGCGCCGCACGGCGTGGCTCGGCGCAGGGTGATGCCGTGACCCGATGTCGACGCGAGGAAGACGCGAGCGAGTCCAGTCCTCGCGTTTGCCAGAGGTGATCGGGGCCCGGGGAGGCGTGCTCCGTGATGCGCGCAACGGATACGCCTCCGGCGCCTCCACGGACAATCGTCTCGCGGGGGAGGGCCCCTTGTGTAACACAATCAGTGAACCGTCTGCCGGGCCGCTCCTCCTCCGACGTCCCGCGGCCGTGGGAGCCGTCGCGGCCGCTGGTTCACCGCGCGCTCGCCCGATCGATCGAGGCCCCACCGCGCGCTCGGCCCTCGCGGCGGCACAGCCGCCCGCGGGAGCCCGAGCGGCACGGCGCTAGTGGTCGTCCATGAAGAAGTTGGCGGGCGCGGCGCCCGCGTCGCTCCGCGCCGCCTCCGCCGGGGCGGTGCCGGCCAGGAACGCGAGCGACGGCGCGTCGGCCTCCTCGGGCGCGAGCTGGCCGGTCGCGGGATCGACGCGCGCGAGCTCGACGCCGGGGACCGCGGCGAAGTCCGCCGCGGGCTGCCCGCCGACCGCCGCCTGCATGAAGGCGAGCCACGCGGGGAGCGCCGCGCCCGCGCCGGTCTCGCGCGGCCCGAGGGGCGTGTGATCGTCGAAGCCGATCCAGACGCCCGCCACGAGCTCGGGCGTGAAGCCCACGAACCACGCGTCGCGGTGCTCCTGGGCCGTCCCGGTCTTCGCCGCGACGGGTCGCCCCAGCGCGCGCGCCGCGGCGCCCGTCCCGCCCTCGACCACCGCGCGCATCATGCTCTGCACCACGAAGGCGACGTCGGGGCGGGTGCCCTGCTCGGGGATCGTGAACTCGGGCGGCGGCGCGGCCTCGTGCGGCTGGACGTTGTCGGCGCCCTCGGTGCCGTCGGCGAACGGGGCGGCGGGGGCCTCGGCGGTGGCCTCCGCCTTCCACGGCGGGACGGCGGCCGGGTGGTCCTCGAGGACGTTGCCGTGCCGGTCGCGCACGCGCACGAGCAGCACCGGCTCGGAGTAGAACCCGCGCGCCGCGATCGAGGCGTAGGCGTTCACGAGCTCGATGGGGAACACCTCGCCCGTCCCGAGCGCGAGCGTGAGGTTTCGCGGCAGCTCCGAGGAGACGCCCATGCGGTGGGCGAAGCCGATCACCGGGTCCACGCCGAGCGCGTCGACGAGCTTCACCGAGACCGTGTTCTTCGACTGCGCCAGCGCGGTGGTGAGGAGCATCGGGCCCTCGAAGGCGTCCTTCTCGAAGTTGCGCGGCTTCCACTCCTTGCCCGTCCACGGGTCCCGGTAGAGGTCGGGCGTGTCGTAGACGACCGTGCCGGCCGTGAAGCGGCGCGACTCGATGGCCGCGCCCCACACGAACGGCTTCACCGCGCTGCCCGGCTGGCGCCGCGCCTGGGTGGCGCGGTTGAACTGGGAGGTGCGGAAGTCGTAGCCGCCGACGAGGGCGCGGACTCCGCGGGACACGGGGTCGATCGCGACGAGCGCGCCCTGCACCTTCGGCGTCTGCTCGAGGGCGAGGCTGAGCGCCTTGCCCTCGGCGGCCGCGCGCTGCGGCGGCAGCTTGGCGGGGAGCACGCGCACCGGGACCACGTCGCCGGGGCGGACCACCGACGACATCTTGCGCGGCGCGGCGGTGGCGGAGGTCGGGTTCCACTTGCGCGCCCACTGGGCGTCGGTGATCGCGATCTCCCCCTTCGCGCCGCCGAGGTCGACGGTGGCGCTCCGGTCGCTCGCGGCCGTGACGAGCCCGGCGTACACCTCGCCCGTCTCGAGGAGCCGTGCGCGCGCCATCCGCGCCACGTCCTTCTCCTGCTCCTCGGCGGGCTCGATGTCCTCGGGGTTCACCGAGGCGAGATCCCACACGAACACCTGGTCCGGCCGGGCCCGCGTCCCCGCGAGCCGCTCCCGCCACAGGGGCATCGCCGCCTCGACCTGCTTCGGCTCGAGGTGGACGATCGGGCCGCGCCAGCCCTGGCGCTTGTCGACGGCGCGGAGCGCGCCCTCGAGGGCCTTCTCCGCGGCGCGCTGCATGCCCGCGTCCATCGCCACGTCGACCTGCAGGCCCTGCGTCTCGACCACCTCCGCCCCGTACTTCTCGTCCAGGATCCGGCGGACCGCGTCCGCGTACCACACCCCCGGTACGTCGTGCTCCGGCGGCCGCGTGACGATGGGGCGGGCGGCCTCCGCGGCCGCCTGCTGCTCGGTGATGAACCCCTCCTCCGCCATCCGGCGCAGGACGTAGCGCTGCCGCTCCTTGGCGCGCTCCGGGTGGTTCACCGGCGAGAGCCGCATGGGCGACTGGACGATCCCGGCGAGCGTCGCCGCCTCGCCCAGCGCGAGCTGGCGCACGCTCTTGCCGAAGTAGAACCGGCTCGCCTCCTCGACGCCGTAGCGCAGGTGCCCGAGGTAGATCTGGTTCAGGTAGAGGTAGAGGATCTCGTCCTTCGAGAGGTTCTCCTCGAGCCGCGGCGCGAGGATGAGCTCCTTCACCTTCCGCTTCACCTTCCAGTCGGAGGACAGGAGGAACGTCTTCACCACCTGCTGGGTGATGGTCGAGCCGCCGCAGGCGACGCCGCCGCGCAGCAGCCCCTTCACGGCGCAGCGCGCGATCGCGAGGTAGTTCACGCCCTCGTGCTCGTAGAAGCCCGCGTCCTCCGCGGCGAGCACCGCCTTGCGCAGGACGGGCGGGATCTCCTCGAGCGGCACCACGGTGCGCCGCTCGCGCGCGAACTGGAACACCTCCTTGCCGTCGACGCCGAACACGCGCGTCGAGACGAGCGGCTCGTAGTCCTTGAGCGTGTCGAAGGCGGGGAGCTCGCGGGTCCAGGCGAACATGAGGACCCCGCCGAGGAGCGCGAGGACGAGGGCGGCGAGGCCACCGTGGCTGAGCAGGCGGAGGGCACGGGGCGAGAGACGACGCAAGCGGGGGGACTCCTCGGGGAGGGCTGGATCGCCCGGCGAGCGGGCGTACGGGCGGGCGCTGGGCGGGGGGGTGTCCAAGTCGAGGGGTCGAACGATAGCGCCGGCGGGAGGGTGGGGCAAAGCGGGTCGAGCGCGGTCTCGCATGTCCCTGGCGCGCGTGAGCAGTCGCCGTGCCAGCGGCCTCGGCCGGCGTCCCGACAGCGAGGAACAGCGGGGCCGGGCCGCCATTCCTCGGACCGTGGACGGCCGGACACGCCGCGGTGTGGGGGAGGGGACACGCCCGGCCCACCGGGCCGGGGCCCCCGGACCGCGCCCGGGACGCCCGCGCGCGGCAGGCGCGGCGCGGGCGTCGTCTCCGCCCTACGGACCCTCGCCGCCGCGCTTCACCCCGAGCGCGCGCATCTTCTTGTACAGGTGGCTGCGCTCGAGCCCGAGATCGCGCGCGGTCTCCGAGACGTTGTCGGCGTGCGCGTCGAGCGCGCCGAGGATGATCTCGCGCTCGGCCTCCTCGACGAGGTCGTGGAACGACGCCCCGGGGCGGAACCGCTCGGTGCGGGGACGGCGGGCGCCGGGGAGCATCGCCGTGACGTCCTCCGCGCCGATCGCCGGGCCGTCGCTCAGGATCGCGAGCCGCTCGACGAGGTTCCTGAGCTCGCGGACGTTTCCGGGCCACTCGTGCGCCTGCAGGGCGGCGAGCGCGTCGCGCTCGAGCCGCATGGGCTTGCGGCCGTTCCGCTCGCACGCCTCCGCGAGGAAGTGGACGGCGAGCGCGGGGAGGTCCTCCTTCCGCTCGCGCAACGGCGGCGCGTGGATGGGGACGACGTTGAGGCGGTAGTACAGGTCCTCGCGGAACCGGCCCGCCTGGACCTCGGCGGGGAGGTCCTTGTTCGTCGCCGCGACCACGCGCACGTCCACCTTCAACGTGTGCGCGCCGCCGACACGCTCGAACTCGCCCTCCTGCAGGACGCGAAGCACCTTCGCCTGCATCGCGGCCGGCATGTCGCCGACCTCGTCGAGGAAGAGCGTGCCGCCGTCGGCGAGCTCGAACTTGCCGCGGCGCGCCGCGATCGCTCCGGTGAACGCGCCCCGCTCGTGGCCGAAGAGCTCGCTCTCGATAAGCTCCGCCGGGACGGCGGCGCAGTTGAGCTTCACGAACGGCCCCGCCTTCCGGCGCGAGCTCTCGTGGAGGGCGCGGGCGACGAGCTCCTTGCCGGTGCCGTTCTCCCCGGTGACGAGGACGCGCCCCTCCGACGGCGCGGCGCGGCGCACGAGCTCGAAGAGCCGCTGCATCGCGGGCCCGCTGCCGATCATGTCGAGCCGGCCCGCCGCGCGGCGCAGCTCCGCGTTCTCCTCGCGCAGGCTGCGCAGGGCGAGCGCGTTCTTCACCGCGACGAGGAGCTTGTCCCGCTCCGTGATCGGCTTCTCGAGGTAGTCGAACGCGCCGAGCTTGAAGGCGCTGCGGACCGTGTCGATGGAGCCGTGCCCGGACATGATCACGACAGGCAGGTCGGGCCGCGTCTCTCGCGCGCGCTGCAGCACGGCGAGGCCGTCGAGGTCCGGCATGCGCACGTCCATGACCACGACGTCCACCGGCAGCGCTGCGATCTTCTCGAGCGCCTCGCGTCCGCCGCTCGCAGCTTCGACCACATATCCCTCCATCGAGAGGGCGCGGGAGAGCGTGAGCTGGATGTTCTTCTCGTCGTCCACGACGAGGATCGTGGCAGGCATTCGGCGATGTTAATGCGCCGCGGTGGAAAAGCTTTGACATCGGTCCTGGATCGAGTTGTATGGCCCGGGTCCCCCCCACCTCATCGATATCGAACGGAAGATCCCCGGAGGTCACATGCGTCGCGTTCTCCTTCTCGCACTTTTCGTCACTGGCGCTCTCACGTTCGGCGCGTGCAAGCCGAAGGTGAAGCCCGGTGAGTGCAAGTCCAGCGCGGACTGCGCCAAGCAGGAGGGCTACGGGAAGGTCTGCGTCGAGGGCCGCTGCCAGGAGTGCGCCGCGGACACGGACTGCAAGGACGGGTTCGCCTGCCGTGACTCCCGCTGCGTGCCGAAGCCCCAGTGCACGACCGACGACCAGTGCGCCCCCGGTCAGTCCTGCGTGAACGAGCAGTGCGTCGCGCGCCAGGCCGGCACCTGCGCCTCCGACCGTGACTGCGGCCCCGATCAGCAGTGCCAGGACGGCAAGTGCGCGGCGCGCGCCCCGCAGGCCTCGAGCGAGTGCACCGACACGGGCGCGTTCACGGTCCGCTTCGGCTTCGACCAGTCGAACCTCTCGTCCGACTCGCAGGGCACGCTCCAGAAGCTCGCCGACTGCCTGAAGGGCTCCCCGGCGAAGAAGGTCGTCGCGCAGGGCTACGCCGACGAGCGCGGCACGACGCAGTACAACATCGCCCTCGGCAACCGCCGCGCCGAGGCCGCGCGCAAGTACCTCGAGGATCTCGGCGTCCAGGGCAAGATGGACACCGTGAGCTTCGGCGAGGAGAAGGCGCTCTGCTCCGAGTCGACCGAGGCGTGCTGGGCGCAGAACCGCCGCGTCGAGTTCCAGGTGGAGCGGTAGCAGTGACGATGCTTCGCCGCGCGGCGCCGCTCGGGCTCGCGCTCCTCGCCGGCTGCTGGGTGCCCATCGAGAGAGGGCGCCAGATGGAGGCTCGCCTCCAGCAGCTCGAGACGCAGAACGTCGAGAACCAGCGGCGCCTCGACGAGCAGCGTGAGCTCGTCCGCGAGCGGGTGGCGAAGCTCGATCAGAAGATCGCCGAGGTGCAGACGAAGATCGACGAGCTGAACCGCGCCGCCCGCCGCAGCGGCGCGGATCTCGGCGTCACGCTCCAGCACCTCCAGGACGACTTCGCGAAGTACAAGGGCGACGTCGAGGTCGAGCAGCACCGGCTCGG
The DNA here is from genome assembly GCF_022690695.1 of Anaeromyxobacter sp. SG17. NCBI lineage: Bacteria > Pseudomonadati > Myxococcota > Myxococcia > Myxococcales > Anaeromyxobacteraceae > Anaeromyxobacter > Anaeromyxobacter sp. SG17. The sequence continues at coordinate 7,462 of NZ_JALCYX010000087.1, read as the reverse complement.
CGAGATCGAGCGGAACGTCGACGCGCTGCGCACCGAGACCGAGGGCCGCTTCGCCGCGCTGCGCGGCGCGGGCGCGCTCGACGCCTTCGAGGCGAAGCAGCGCCTCGCCACGCTCCAGCGCCCGGAGGACAAGGCCGCGTTCTTCGCGCTCGCCGCGAAGGAGGACGAGGCCGGGAACACGGGCGGGGGGCGCGCGCTGTCCGAGGAGTCCGGGCGCCCGTGGCCGTCGGCCGCGCGCGCGTCCGACGCCGGCTACCGCGCCGGGCAGCTGCTCTTCGAGCAGAAGCGCTTCCGCGAGGCGCTCCTCGCCTACGGCAAGGTCGCCGAGGACTTCCCGAAGTCCGCCCGGGCCCCCGACGCGATGCTGGGCGCGGCGGACGCCATGCTGAAGCTCGAGATGAAGGCGGAGGCGAAGGCCGTCCTCGAGCAGCTCCTCGAGCGTTACCCGCGCGCCGACGCGGCGGGTGAGGCGAAGGAGCGGCTCAAGGCGCTGGCGCCGCCCGCTCCGAAGCGGAAGCCTGCGCCGCCGGCGCGCAAGCGCCAGTAGCGGTCTCGACGGGGGCGGCGCGCGCGGGAGCCCCGCGCCGCCGCCCTTCGTGTCTCTCCCGCCGGCGGGCCCCCCGGCGGCGGGTTCGCCCGTGGACGCGCGGTGCTAAGCTCCCGTCACCGTGCGAACCCTCGCCGCCGCGCTCCTCGCGCTCGCCGCCGCCTGCGCCCACTCCGATCGTGTCGCGCCGGAGGGCCGCCGGGTGCAGGTGCTCTTCACCGGCGACGGGCACGGCGAGGTCGGGCCCTGTGGCTGACGCGTGAAGCCGACGGGCGGTCTTGCCCGTCGAGCGAGCGCGGTGGACGCGGCCCGGCGCGACGCGCCGGCGCTCCTCGTGGACGCCGGCGACGCGCTCTTCCACGCCCCCGCGCTCGACGCGGCGAGGGAGGCCGCCGCGACCGCGCGCGCGCGGCTCGTGCTGTCCGCGATGGGGCGCATGCGCTACGCGGCGCTCGCGGTGGGCGAGCGCGAGCTCGCCCTCGGCCCCGGATGGCTCGCGCGCGAGGCCGCCGCCGCGGGGGTCCCGCTCCTGTCCCTGAACCTCGCCCTGCCCGCCCCGACCCCCCCGGGCCCGGGCACGCGCGCGGGCGGGGGGGGCGGCGAGCGGGTGGGGTTGCTCGCGGCCGCGGCCGCGGGGCCGTACCCGGGCGGCCTCGTCGCCTCGGAGCCGGTCGCCGCCGTCCGGTCCGCCGCGGCCGCGCTCCGCGAGAGCGGCGCGACCGTCGTCGTCGCGCTCCTGCACATGCCCGACGGCGAGGGGCGGGCCCTCGTCCGGGAGGTGCCCGGCGTGGACGTGGCGGTGCTCGCCCACGACGCCCGGCGCCTCGACGCGGCGCCCGCCGCGGCGACGCTCGTGACCGCCGCCGGCGAGCGGGGCCGGGGCCTCGGGATCCTCACGCTCTGGCCGGACACGAGGGGCGCCTGGGGCGACGCGGGTGCGCCGCGCAAGGCCGAGGCGGAGCTCGCCTCGATCCGGCGCTCGATCGACCTCGCGCGCCGCCGCGCCGAGCGGGCCACCCGCGAGGAGGACCGGCGCGTGCTGCGCGAGCTCGTCGCGACGCAGGAGCGGCGCGCGGGCGAGGCGGAGGCGCGCACGAAGGTGAAGCCGTCGGGCCGGCTGTACGACGGTCGGCTTTTGCCGCTCACGCCCGCGGTCGGCGACGATGCCGCCCTCCTCGCGGAGCAGCGGGCGGTGCTCGAGCGGCACGGCCCGCCGCCCGGGCCGCCGGACCCGGATCTCACGGGCGTGGAGTAGCCGCCCCGGGATCGCGGCGCGAGTCGGGGCCCAGCGCCCGCCGCGTTCGCCTACGCGTCGTCCTCCGCCTCGGCCGGGTCGCCCGCGACGCGCCCCTCGTCGTGGAGCCCCCACTGGCCGATGCGCTTCATCACGGTGCTCTTCGCGATCCGGAGCTCCTTCACGACCGCCGCGCGCTTGCCCCCGTTGCGCCGCAGGGAGAGCCGGATGGCCTCGCGCTCGATGTCCTCGAGCGTGAGGCCGGGCAGGTAGAGGGTGTCGTCGTCGCCGGTGAGGCCGGGCGCGGCGCGCGTGTCCTCGAACGTCACGGCGCTCGCGGAGATGCTCTGGCCCTCGCCGCGGAACAGGAGCGCGCGCTGGACGACGTTCTTCAGCTGCCGGACGTTGCCCGGCCAGTCGTACCCCTCGAGCTTGGCGAGCGCCTCGGGGCTCCAGCGGACGGGGAGCCCGCGCGGCGCGGCGCGCGAGAGGAACGCCTCCGCGAGCGCGCGGACGTCGCCCTTGCGCTGGCGGAGGGGCGGGACCGTGATGGGCACGACGCAGAGCCGGTAGAAGAGGTCCTCGCGGAAGCGCCCCGCCCGAACCTGGGCCCGCAGATCGCGGTGGGTGGCGGCGACGATCCGGACGTTCACCTGGATCGGGCGGGAGGCCCCGACCCGCTTCACCTCCCCGAGCTCGAGCACGCGCAGGAGCTTCGGCTGGAGGTCGAGCGGGAGCTCCCCGATCTCGTCGAGGAAGATCGTGCCGCGGTCCGCCTCCTCGAAGGCCCCCTTGCGCATCCGCTCCGCCCCGGAGAAGGCGCCCTTCTCGTGGCCGAAGAGCTCGGACTCGATGAGCGTCTCCGCGATGGCCGAGCAGTTCACCGGGATGAACGGCCCGTCGCGGCGCGCCGAGCGGGCGTGCAGGGCGCGCGCGACGAGCTCCTTGCCGGTCCCGGTCTCGCCGAGGATCGTCGTCGCCGCGTCGGACGCGCCGACGCGCTCCACGAGCTCGAAGACCTGCCGCATCGCCGCGTCCCGCGTGGTCATCCCCTCGAAGGCCTCGGCGCGCGCCGGCTCCGGCGCGTCGCGCCGCTCGAGCACGAGCTCCGCGTCGCCGAGCGAGACGGGGACGCCGAGCGGGAGCTGCGCCTGGGAGATGCGCGCCCCCGAGATGAAGGTGCCGTTCGTCGAGCCGAGGTCCACGACGTGCCAGCCGCCGCCGCGCGCCTCGATCCGGAGATGGCGGGCGGAGACGTAGGGATCGTCGAGCGGGGCGTCGCAGGTCGGGTCCTTGCCGACGACCACGCCGGCGGCGGTCACCGGGAGCGTCCGCTCGCGGCCGTTCGCGCGCACGCGCAGCCGCGCCGACGCGGGCGCGGCCGCCGCCTCCCCGGCGCGCACCTGCGTGCCGCCCGCGGCCCGCGTCTCCTCCACGGGGCCGCCCGAGGCGGCGCGGAAGAGCGCGCGCCACGCGCCGAGCGCGATCTCGTCCCCGTCCGCGAGCGGCGCCTCGGCCACCTCCGCGCCGCCGAGGCGGGTGCCGCGGCCGGAGCGGTCCACGAGGTGCCACGCGTCGCCGCGCGGCTCCACGACCGCGTGGACGCGCGAGAGGGCGGGATCGGGGAGCGACACGTCGCAGTCGGCGGCGCGGCCGATCTCGGTCCGGCCGGTGAGCGCCACGCGGAGGAGCTCCTCTCCGTGGCGAAAGAAGGCGAGCTCGGGCATGCGGCGGAGCGTAGCCAACTGAGAACGCTCCGTGAAGTCGCATTCGTCACCGTCGGTCAAGACGGCGGGGTGACCGTGCGCCGTACGCCCACCCGCGCGCACCCGCACGGAGGGGCGATCCGTCAGCCGTGCGCGAGCTCGTCGAACTCCGCGGAGCCCTTCAGCGCGTCGAACATGGGATCCGACTGCAGCCAGCCGCGGACCTTGGGCGGATCCGCGGAGACGGCCTTGCGGAGCGCGTCGAGCGCCTCGCGCGGCTTGCCCCACAGCGCGTAGAGGGCCGAGGCGTTGTAGTTGAGGAGGAGGTCCTCGGGCTGGAGCTCCCGCGCGCGCGCGTAGGCGCGCTCGGCCTCCGCGTAGAAGCCCTTCTGCGCGTACGAGATCCCGAGGTCGAGGTGCGCCTCGAAGTTGTCCGGCTCGAGCCGCACCACCTCCTTGAGCTGGGTGATCGCGGTGCGGTGGTCCCCCTCGTCCATGAGCAGGGCGGCGAGCTCGTGCCGGGGGAACGGATCCTTCGGGTCGAGCCGGATGGCCACCTCGAGCTCCTTCACCGCCTCCTCCGGCTTTCCCTGATCGGCGAGGGTGAGGCCCAGGTTGAGGTGGGCGTCCGGGTACTCGGGATCGAGCTCGATCGCGTCGCGGTACTCGGCGACCGCCATGTCGTGCCCGTGGGTGGCGAGGAAGCAGGCGAGGTTGTAGTGGGCGGTCGCGCTGTCCGGCTCGAGCTGGATGGCGGTCAGGTACTCGGAGAGCGCCTCCCGGAAGAGCTTCTTCTCCGAGTAGACGGTCGCGAGGTTGTCGTGCGCGTGCGCCGAGCTCGGATCGAGCTCGATCGCCTTCTTGAACTCCTTGATGGCCTCGTCCAGCCAGCCGCGGTCGGCCAGCTCGATGCCCCGCGAGTTGTGCGCGTCGGACAGCGCGATGTGGTCCTTCTTGTCCCGGCTCACGGCGGTGGAGTGTACTTGCGTTTCGCCCCGGCGGGGGCGGTGGATGGGCACCATCGAATCTAACCCGCTCGTCCGCGCCCGCCCGCGCCGGGCGTGGCAGGCGCCCGCCCGGCCGCTCGCCGGACGGACGGAGGAACGAGGGATGAGCCGTCGCACGCTCGTGGTCGTCCTCGCGGTCGCCGCAGCGCTGGGCGGGGTGATCGTCGCCCGGCTCTCCCGACCGCCGCCCCCCACCGACGAGGAGCGGATCCGCGCGCTCCTCGACGACGCGGCGCGCGCCGCGGTGGAGCGCCGGATCGGCGACGTCGTCGCGGGTGTCTCCGAGCGCTTCCGCGGCGATGGGCTCGACCGGCGCGGCGTGAAGCAGCTCGTCGCGGCGCACGTGCTGCGCGGGGAGTGGGTGGGCGTATCGATCTCGGGGGTGCGCGTGGCGGTGGAGGGCGACCGCGCGACGGCGGTCGCGGACGCGGTGCTGTCGCGCTCGCTCGGCGCGGGGAAGGCGCTCGTGGAGCTGCTGCCGGGCGAGGCGAGCGCGCACCGGTTCGACCTCGTCCTCGAGCGCGAGGCCGAGGGCTGGCGCGTGGTCGGCGCGCGCTGGCGCGCGATCCCGCTCGCGGACGCGATCGAGGGTCCGCCCGCGCCGCGCGCGCCCGGGCGTTGACGGACGCGCCGCGCAGCGGGCATGCTCGCCCACCCCTCATGGCCCTCTACACCGACCTCACGCCCGACGAGCTCGCCGCCGCGATCCGGCCGTTCGGCCTCCCCGCGCCCGATCGCGTCCGGCCCGAGCCGAAGGGGAGCGTCAACACGAACTTCCACCTCTGGGCGGCGGGGCAGCGCTTCTTCCTGCGCATCAACGAGGGGAAGACGGAGCAGGACGTCGCGTTCGAGGCGGAGGTGCAGCGCTACCTCCACGAGGCGCGCTTCCCCGTGCCGCACCTCCACTTCGCCGAGGACGGGCGGCCGTTCGTGCCCGTCGCCGGCAAGCTGGCGATGCTGTTCGCGTACTCGCCCGGCGAGGAGATCGCGCGCGAGGACGCCGGGCCCGATCGCTGCCGCCGCCTGGGCGAGCAGCTCGGGCGCCTGCACGACCTCGCGGCGGGCTTCACCGCCACGCGCGCGAATCCCTACGGCCTGCCGCGCGTCGAGGGGTGGATCGCGGGGCTCCGGCCCGACGGCGAGGGGGACGCCGCCGTCGCGGCGGCGCTGCCGCTGCTCGAGGACGAGCTCGCCCGCGCCGCGGCCCTGCCCGGCGCGCCGCAGGGGCTCGTCCACGGCGACCTGTTCGTCGACAACGTGCTGTGGATCGGCGATCGGGTGAGCTCGATCCTCGACTGGGAGATGAGCTGCGTCGCGCCGTTCGCCTACGACCTTGGCGTCGCAGTGAACGCCTGGTGCTACACCGACCGCTACGAGCCGGCGCGCGCGGCGGCGCTCCTGGAAGGCTACCGGTCGAAGCGCCGCCTCGAGCCCGAGACGGTGGACGCCCTCCACGCGTGGGCGCGTTACGCCGCGCTCCGCTTCACCGCCTCGCGCATCCACGCCTTCCACCTGGCCGGCGTGGGCGCCGAGCGGCTCGCGTGGAAGGACTGGCGTCGCTACCGCGACCGGCTCGTGGCGCTGCGTGAGCTCGGCGAGCGCGGCTTCCGCGCGCTGGTCGGGGTCTGACGGCGACGCGGCGCGGGCGCTACAGCCCGGCCGAGATCTTCCACTGACCGTCGAGCTTCTTCAGCAGCAGCCGGTGGACGTCCGAGTCCCGGCGCGGCACGGCGCCGCCGGGCGTCTGCACCCGGTAGTAGTCCTCGTAGAAGACCTCGGCGGTGGCCGCGTTCCCCTGCACGTCGATGCGCCGGACCGTGACGTCGACGCGGACCCCTTCGAGGCGCGCCAGGTCCCCAGGGAGGGTCTGCTCGAGCTTGGCCCGGTCGAGGTCGTCGGAGGGATCGGGCGTCCCGGCGGCGTCGAAGTAGTCCGGCGCGACGAGCGCGAGGACGCCCGCGGCGTCGCGGGCCTCGAGCGCGCGCTGGTAGGTGCGGATCACGTCGTAGACGGCGCGGGTGTCCCGGTTGTCCGGGATCTCCGTCCCGGGAATGCGCTTCGGGCCGCAGGCGGAGAGGGCGACGGCGGCGCACAGCACGAGCGGGAGCACGGGGCGGGGCGTCATTCGCGGGACTGTGGCTCGCGACGGCGGAGCGGTCAAGCTCCGCGACACCGCACGAGCCCCCCGCGCCGGTACCCCCGGCGGGCGCGCGCCCGGCTTAGATTGCCCGCACCATGAGCCCGAGCCTCGATGCGCTGAAGCGCTTCTTCGAGACCTCCCCCGCCGCTCGCAAGGCGACGAGGCCGCTCGCGCGCGGCGCGCGCGTGAACCTCGCCCTCGAGTCCGGGGCGGCGCACTTCACGATGGAGGGCGGCGCGCCCGAGGTCCGCGACGCCGCCGCCGCCGAGCCGGACTTCACGCTCACCCTGCCGCCCGCCGCGGTGGAGCGGATCACGTCGCTCGGCACCGACGACGTGGGCGCGTTCGGGATCGAGTTCTTCAAGCTCGTGCTCGAGCGCGATCCCGCCCTCAAGGTGCGGGTCAAGATCGACGCCTCGACCTCCCAGCTCCTCGCCCACGGCTACCTCGGGGTCCTGGCCCTGGGCGGGATGAAGGTGAGCTGGTGGCTGCTCAAGAACGGCGTGAAGAACCCGAAGGCCGCCATCGACCGGCTGCGCCACGGGCTCTGAGCGACGGCCGCGATACGAAAGTCACCCGGGGTGTCGCGCCGAGCGCCGACGCCCGGCCATGATTCGGCGTGGGCTGCGCGACGCTCTTCTGGCCCCGGTCGCCGGCCCTCACGGCGCGAGGCGGGCGCCCTCTGCAGGGGTGGCGTCCTCCGCGCGCCGCGCCGCCTCGAACCGGCAGCGCCGCACGCCCGCCTCGGCGCGCGCGCGCTCGGCCGCGCTCGCGGCGCTCGCCGCGATCGCCGCGAGCTCCGCCTCGCCCGCGCCGGTCTCGCCCGAG